>CAJTVL010000027.1 GCA_910579425.1 uncultured Lachnospiraceae bacterium
ATTAAATATGCAGTTGTCAGCGTTCAAAGCAATTGAGTTTCACTGATTCAGGATTTATGCTGTTTGGCAAAAATATCTGTATCATGTTGTTATTATAGTGTCTTACAATATAAATGTCAATAATTGGAACAGAATCTAAGGTAACTATTGTTACTCTATTTCATAAACAGGAATTTCAATCTGGACAATATAATCCTCGACCCGGTCAACCACGTTTTCATTGATGCCCATTTCATAAGAAAATCCATGGAGCCCCAGGCCGTGCTTTTTTGCATAGTCAAGAATTTCCTCATACCGTGCGGGCATCAGACTGAAGTCTCCTTTATGGAAAGCCCGCAGATACTCCCCGCCGGGGGCCATATGCAGCCCGGCACGGTAAGAAAGAAAAGGGATTTCAATAAAGAGGCGGGTATAGTCCTCAAAGCTGCCGCTTTGCAGGCTGGAAACAGAAATCATGGAACCGTAGGAGGCCTTGTGGAGGCGGCCAAGATGATATTTTTCGGTCTCGGCCGTAATCAGCTCCACTTCCTGCTCAAAGGAGGTATTGTTGTCTATGTCCACAGTGACAAGGCAGCGTGCCTCCTTTTTTATGACGCTGATTTCTGACAGATCCATGGTCAGCAGGGTATCCATATTCTGATGATGGGTACATAGGGTGGCCCGAACTCCCTGCAGGTGGGCAAGCTGCAGATCCAGCGCGGCTATTTTTTCTTCCAGAAGCAATTTCAGGCGGCCGGCCGAGCGCTCTTTCATAAAAGCCTGTATCTCGCTGATGGAAACATCCAGCTCCCGCAGCAGCAAAATGGTTTCCAGGACAGGGCTTTGAAGATAGCTGTAGCAGCGGTATCCGTTTTCGGGATGAATAAGGGCGGGTTTAAACAGCCCGATCTGATCGTACCACATCAGAGTTTTTTTGTTGATTCCATGCATGGATGCAAACTGACCGATGGTGAGAAGCTTATTTTTTCTGTTCATAATCTGAATTTTCCTTGAAATTTTCAAAATAGGGATTGACCGTACAGTTACTGTATGGTTTATGATACATCACACAGAGGAAAAAAACAAGAAGAATAGAGGGAAAAGCTTATGGAAAAAGGAAATGTATATGCGAAACCGGTAACACTGAAAAATATCCTGAAATTTGCCGTGCCAACCATTGCGATGACGGTATTTATGTCCTTTTACACTATGGTTGACGGGCTGTTTGTATCAAACCTGATCGGAACCGACGCGCTCTCCGCAATCAATCTGACGGCGCCCGTCATCCAGCTTGTCACAGCCATCTCCACCATGCTTGCCACCGGCGGCAGCGCGGTCATTATGAAAAAAATGGGGGAGCAGAAAAGCCGGGAGGCAAAGGAAGATTTTACCTTTCTGATTCTGGTAAATGTGATTGTGGGTATCGTTATGTGCGGGGCAGGGTATCTGGCAATGGATCATATTTTTGCCGGAATGAAGCTGTCGGCACAGGTGGAAGGGTACTGCGTGGAATATCTGAGCCGTTATCTGATCTTCACCGTGCCTATCCTTCTGATGAACAATTTTACCCTTTATATGATCGCCAGCGAAAAGGCCGGTCTTTCTCTGGTTTGCTCTGTGGCGGGAGGAGTTTTGAACATGGCTCTTGATTATGCGCTGATTGCCGTCCTTGATATGGGAATCGGCGGGGCGGCCATTGCAACAGGCCTTGGGTGTTCTGTGACGGCTGTGGCGGGGCTGTTTGTCTTTAGCAGGAAAAAAAGCCTTCTGCATTTCACAAGGCCGGTATTTCGCATAAAGGTTCTTGCAGGTGCAGCCACAAACGGCTGCTCGGAAATGGCCACGGCTCTTGTCACCGGGATCATAACCATGATGTTTAACTGGACGATGCTTCGCTATGTGGGAGAGGATGGAGTTGCGGCAGTGACAATCATTATGTATGTACTGATGTTTGCAAGCTCTCTTTACACGGGATATTCCTACGGAGTGGCGCCTATGATCAGCTACTATTACGGGGAACAGAATGATGAAAAGCTGAAAAAACTGATCCAAGTCAGCCTGAGGGTAATTGCCGGGATTTCCCTGGCTACGGTAGGGGCATCCTTTCTGCTCACAAGGCCTTTGGTGTCGGTGTTTGCCCGGCCGGACAATCCGGTGTATCCTCTGGCAGTGACAGGAAACAGAATCTGCACAATAGCGCTGTTTTTTATCGGATTTAATATTTTTGCCAGCGGCATGTTTACGGCCTTGTCCAACGGGGTGATTTCAGCGGTTCTTGCGTTTTCCAGATCCTTTGTGTTCATGCTGGTCACCATGCTGGTGTTGCCAATACTTTTTGGCGTGAACGGAATCTGGCTGGCCACTCCCGCGGCGGAGCTGATGGCGCTTGTTTTGTCGGTTTTTCTGTTTTTGAAATACAGAAAGAGGTATGGGTATTAGAGCAGCCAATTTTACTTGACAGGGAGATGGCTGGAGGAGGGGCAGCCGTTAATTTTGATGTTTTTCGCCGTATAATTTCTTGACCCTGGCCTGTTTCCGGAAGAAAGAAATCCCGTAACAGGAAATTTGTGTATACCCATAGAGCCCCTCCGGATATTTCTCTGTAATAATCTGGCCGATTGCCTTCTCACAGTCTTTATCCATATCGGTCTCCTTTTTTGATTTTTTGGCTTCGATGATAATTGCCCGGCGGTTTCTTTTATCCTTGACCAATAGGTCAGGCCTTCCCAGCCCCTTTTCTTTATTTGACGCCACATTATAGCCGCGTCCTACGAAAATTCCGGCAAGGAATGCGTGATAATAGTCCTCATGGTAGTCGTTGTAGCTGATTGTGTACCATAAAAGATTTGATATAAGTCTGGAAGCTTCGGCTTCGTCACCCTCCCACAACGCATTTATGAGACTGTTAAGCTCCTCTCTATCCGCCGTATTTTTGAAATACGTAACTACTGTGTCTTCAAATATAGACGCTATTTCCCGGTTAGGGATTTTAAGGGAAACAGTTTCTCCCTCCTCATGGGAGTCTGCCTTTGTGAGATAGCCGGTCATAAGCAGCAGGCTCCACAAATTATCCTCTGATTCGTGGAGGGTATCATAAGTAAGTTCATCCGAAATCGTTTGTTTTACTGTCCCGCCGTTAAGAAGTGTCTCAAATTTCTCGGTCACATCAAAATCCGTCCGCTCCACAAAGGTGAGCAGGGTACTGTTATGGCTTGTGAACTTCCAGTAATTCTTTGGAACCGCGTTTTCTCTTTTTTTCAGGGCTGACATATAATTCATTACATCCCAGGGGCAATATACAAAGCTTTCGCCGAACACATAGCCGTCATACCATTCTTTTATGTCGTCTGCCTTATCCGTTCGGTCTGCAAGGGTTAAAATCTCATCGACTTCCTTTTTTGAAAACCCAAAATATTTTGAGAAATCTGCATCCAACACGGAATATGAGGCAAAGTTATTCGTACCGGTAAATATGCTTTCCTTTGCAATACGAAGACACCCGCTGATCACGGCAAACTCCAGGAATTCATTGTCTTTGAGTGCAGTGCTCATGACGCCTTTGATCACATCAAGCATAGAAGAATAATAGTGACTTTCCCTGGTATTCTTTTCGCTTGCCGTTGCCAGGGGGACATCATATTCATCGATCAGGAGAATCACTTTTTTACCATAAACAGAATGCATCATCCGCATAAGGGTTTTAAGAGAACCCTGTACTTCTGCATCGGATGCCTTATTGAACATCAACCGTTCAAAAATTTGAGCATCGGCACGATTAACGGCAGATTTTTCAGCCAGGTCAGGTATCAGCTTACAGACGTCCGCAATGCTGTTTTTCAGCTTGTCATATGCGGTATCGAATTCATCTGCCTGCGCGTCCTTGAAAGAAATAAAAAGCACGGGATACTGATTCATCCATTTCCCGCAAAATTCTTTATGCTCCGTAATTTTGAGGCCTTCAAAGATACCACTGCTTTCTTTTCTTATACTGAAAAAGTTTGACAGCATGCTCATCATCAGGGTTTTGCCAAACCGCCGCGGCCTGGTAAAGAGAGTAACCTGGTTGTCTGTCTCTTCTACAAGTTCATATATGATATCCGTTTTATCAACGTAATAGTTATTAGAATTGCGCAAAGCCTCGAAGTCTGATTTCCCTACGCCAACCTTAAATGGCATGCAGAGCCTCCCTTTCGTCAGCAAAAATAATTCAACCAAAACCGATCAGGCCTTTATTTAGAGGAAGTAATTTTACTTCTGCCTTTTTTGTGGTAAAATGTTTTTGGCTAAAAAGCCTCTTACGGTTTGGAAAGACCTTATGCAGTTTAAACGAGTAAAGCAGGCGCCGGCTGCCGAGTGTTCCTCCGGGATGTACATGAAAGTGAACCGAGACACCGGCAATACGTTTGACCGCACTCCTCCCGGAACCGACGCCGTTTTTATTATACTATGCTCCGGGAAGAAGAGCAAGACGGGGCTGAAAAAGAAAGTGACATCATCGTAACTATTCAGCCAGGACTTTGCACTTGCTGCAAAGTCCGTGAGAATGTGTAAATTTAGCCAAGAGGGAATCTGCCCCTCGCCGAAGGCGATTTGGAATGGGCAGATTCCGTAACCAGGAAGCCGAAGGCTGAATAGTTACATATCATCAGGATAAAATAAGGAGAAAATTTGGACAAACAACAATTACTAAAGCAATATTTTGGTTACGATTCCTTCCGGGAGGGGCAGGAATACCTGATCGACAGTATTTTGGAGGGCAGGGATGTGCTGGGCATCATGCCTACCGGCGCAGGGAAATCCCTGTGCTATCAGATCCCGGCTCTTTTGATGGCGGAAAATGAAAATATGAGCGGAGAAGGGACGGCGGCTTTCCGGGAAGGCGGAAGGGGAATCACGCTGGTGGTCTCGCCCCTGATCTCCCTGATGAAGGATCAGGTGGAGAGCTTAAATCAGGCCGGAATCCATGCGGCATATTTAAACAGCTCCCTGACGCCGGGGCAGTACCGGAAAGCCCTTGCGTATGCCAGGGAAGGCCGTTATCCTATTATTTATGTGGCCCCGGAGAGGCTTATGAGCGGAGAATTCCTGGATTTTGCCCTGCATACGCCGATCGCCATGGTGGCGGTGGATGAAGCGCATTGCGTGTCCCAGTGGGGGCAGGATTTCAGGCCAAGCTATCTGAAAATCATTAACTTTATCGGTCAATTGCCGGAGAGGCCTGTAGTGGCTGCATTTACAGCCACGGCCACAAAGGAGGTAAAGGAAGACATTATCGATATTCTGATGCTCCGGAACCCGGCCCTGATCACCACAGGGTTTGACCGTCAGAATCTGTATTTTGGCGTGATGGCCTTGAAGGACAGATATGGGGCGGTGAAAAATTATCTGGAATGCCATCCCGGGGACAGCGGCATTATTTACTGTCTGACCCGGAAAAATGTGGAGGAGGTCTGCGGCCAGTTGGACCGGGACGGATTTTCCGTGACCAGATACCATGCAGGACTTGGCGATGAGGAGAGGAAAAGTAATCAGGAGGATTTTATCTACGACAGAAAGGCCGTCATGGTGGCAACCAATGCTTTCGGCATGGGAATTGACAAATCCAATGTAAGGTTTGTCCTGCATTTCGGGATGCCCAAAAATCTGGAATCCTATTACCAGGAGGCGGGCCGGGCAGGCCGGGACGGTCAGCCCTCGGAATGTATTTTGCTTTATAGCGGACAGGATGTGATCACCAACCAGTTTTTTATCGAGAACAATCAGGAGAACCAGGAGCTTGACGAGATCACCCGGGCGCTGGTGATGGAGAGGGACAGAGAGCGGCTTCGGAAAATGACCTTCTACTGCACCACCAATGAATGTCTGCGGGATTATATTCTGCGGTATTTCGGGGAGTACAGGGAAAATTACTGCGGCAACTGCTCTAATTGTCTGAGCCAGTTTGAAAATGTGGATGTGACAGAGATTGCCAAAGCGCTGATGGGATGTATAGAGAGCAGCCGCCAGCGTTTTGGGGTGAATGTCATCATAGACACGGTGCATGGGGCAAACACAGCCAAAATACGGAATTACCGAATGGATGAAAATCCTTTTTACGCCAGTCTGTCCAAAGTACCCGCTCACAAGCTGCGGCAGATCATGAATTATCTGCTGATCCACGGCTATCTCATGCAGACCAATGATGAGTATGCAGTGGTCAGACTGACAGAAAAGTCAAAAGGGGTTTTGCAGGAGCAGGAGCCGGTGGTCATGAAAATGGCAAAGGAGCAGGTTCATCCTGCCAAAACCGGGAAGACGAAAGCGTCTCGGGCGGCGTCAGGTAAGGGCAGTGCTTCTGCCGGGGCCGGAAGGGAGTTTACCGGAGAGCAGCAGGCTCTTTTTGAAAGGCTGCGGACCTTGCGGATGGAAATTGCAAGGATGGAGAAGGTGCCTCCCTATATTATTTTTTCCGACAAGACACTGACTCATATGTGTATGGTCAAACCCGGGACGAAGGAGGAGATGCTGTCCGTGTCGGGAGTCGGGGAATATAAATATGAGAAGTACGGGGAACGGTTTCTGGCCTGCGTCCGGGAAAACGGCGGGCAGACGGGATAGCTGTATGGTCAGTTCTTCCGGAGTTGTACAAAAAAATAGGAAGAGGGATCGAAATGAACTTAAGAGAATTTACGGAAGCGGTAGATGAAAAAGCGGGAAAGCTGGATCGGGAGGGGCTGTTATGCTTTCTTCACATCATTTCCCGTAAGGTGCCGGAGGAGGGGCGAGATCCTTTTCTGGAAGCCCTTGAGTATGCCCTGCAGGGATTTGGGACAGGAGAGGAAAAAGAAAAGGTTTCGCTGGAAGCCGCAGTGAAAAGGGCGGATGAGGAGGAAATCCGGGAGGAAATGGTACGCCTTAGGAAGCTGTTTGACAGAATCAGGGAGACAGAACTGACGATGTGGGCCGACGGCCATGAAGATTATTATGAGGACCGCTGGGGCAGCGACTGGGTATGGGAATATGAAGATGAGGAAGGGATAGGCCGTATTTACGAGGACGGAGCCAAATTGCTTGTGCGCTGCGTGAATGACAGATTTTATAAGGAAGCAGAAACAATATTTGATCTTATGGCGGAAAGTGAAGTGACGGTTGCAAGTGAATGGGACGGGTTTGAGCTGGACATAAAGGAGCTGGTGGCAGAGGGACTGGCTTCCATTGATTTTAAGGAACTTGCGCTTAACGGACTATATGCCGTTTACCAGAGCACACCCAAAGAAAAGAGGGCAGAGAAAATATACGGCTATTTTTTGAACTCCTTATGCCGGGAGGTCAGACTGGAGGATATGTTGAGCGTTGGCCCGGAGGAACTACGGGAACTGCCAGATTTCTGGGATTCCTGGATTAGACTTCTTTCCGAAAAGGACGGTGATACCCAGGAGCGTCTGCTAAAGGAGGCGGTCTGCTATCAGAGAGGCGGGCAGGGGCTTTTGGAGATTGCGCGGATTTCCTATGAGAAGCACCCTTCCTTGTATCTGGAAGCGCTGGCCTACAGCGAAAGGGAGCATGACCTTGAGGAGCAGCAAAAAATCGGGGACGAGGCCCTGGAAAAAATAGACGGAAAATATGTGATCCGGAGCGAGATTGCCCTGAAAACCGCAGAGGCGGCAATCGGCCTTGGAAGGGGAAAGGAAGTGGGAAGATACTATTTCGAGGCATTTTCCTCCTGCACAACTGTGGTGAATTATCTCCGGCTGCTGGTCGAAGGGCCCGACAGGGATTTTTGGCAGAAAAAAGCAGAGGCCATAATTCAGGCGGCAAAAAAGAGCCGAAGTGAAACGTCGGCATATGGACGGCCGGCAGAGCTGGAAGAAAATACGGAGGTAAAACATTATTTGGGAGAACTGCGGTTTTTCAGCGGAGATTTTACTTACGCAATGGAGCAGTGCAGCAAGGTAAAGGAAGCACTCGGCTGGTCGGGAACCTTTGTCAAATGCGGATTAGCTCTGTTTTTGCTGCTTCTGTACAAGGAGGAGGAGCTAAAAGCTGGATGCAAGGAGATGGTGCGGAAGCTGGCAGGCTACATAAATTTTCAAAAAGAGGAATATTTTAAAGGGACAGCTTTGGGGCAGGAAGATCGGAAAGACGGCAGAGGCCCTTCCGGAAATAAGAGTCCTGCAGAAAAGGAACCCTCGGACAGTGAGATTTTGTGGAAGTGCTTTTTGCGGTGGAGAAAGGATTATCCTTTATCGGAAATCCAGGAAAAAAACTGTCTGGCAATGGTAGAAAGGCTGGTGGATCAGCGGGTGAAAGCAATCGTTTCCGGCCAGTTTCGCGGACATTATAACAGTGTGGCGGCATTAGCCGCGGCTCTGGGGGAGGTAAGGGAATCGATGGGAATGCCGTCGGGAAAGGAGCGGATCATGCAAAAGTACAAGGAGGAATTTCCGCGCCATAATGCGTTTGGCAGTGAACTGCGCAGCTATGGGATGAGCGACACGCGCAAAAGCGGCAGGAGGTATCACTGATGAAAAAGTTTCTCAAAATTCTCGGAGTTGTATTTTTGGTTCTGTTCGGCAGCTTCTGCGCATTGGTATTGGTATGCGCGGTAAAGCCGGAAGTGACTCAGGCCATAGCGGATTTTCTTTATCCGAACAGACAGTCGTCAGTCCAGGGGGAAGTCGGAGATTTGGGGCCGGAAGGTGAGAGCGCGTCCTACGCGGAGTTCGACGGGAAAAACCAGGTGGAGGAAACCTTTTCCCTGGGGGAGCCCGGCTGGGAGGAATGGGAAGGGGAAGAAAAAGCAGAAGCGGCAGCGGAAACGGAAGTAATAGCGGAAATCCCCAAAGCGGAAGGAATTGCGGAGAATATTAATCCGGAGTATATATCTCCACAAAGGTCCCGGATCCAGGTACCTTCCCAGGTAGCCGGCAAAAGCGGTTACCGGCAGATTGAGGATGAGGGCGGGGAGATTGAAGATGAGGAAGCCGGTCAGTTACAGAGTCAGCTTGGCTTTGGCTCCACCGGGGATGGACTTGTTTTTGACGGCAATTATTATCCCTACTACGGGATGCTGGATGAGGCGGGAAAGCATCTTTACCGTCAGATTTATGCCAATGCAAATGATCTGATTCTGGCCTTTGCCCCCGTAGAGGAAGTGACCTCGCCCAGGCTGAGGACGGTTTTTGCGGCGGTTTACAATGACCACCCGGAGCTTTTCTGGCTGGAAACCGCTTATTACGGCAAGTACAGGAGGGATGGGATTTGCGTGGAGATTGATCTGCGCATGAACTATACGGCCCAGAACCTGGAAGAGTCAAAGGCGGTTTTCCAGGAGAGAGCCAATGAGATCCTGGCTCAGGCAACGTCCCTTTCCGACAATTATGAGAAGGAAAAGCTCGTTCACGACATCCTGATTGACAGGATTACCTATAATATGGGAGCGGAGATGAATCAGAGCGCCTACAGCGCGCTGGTGAACGGGCAGACGGTGTGTGCCGGATACGCCAGGGCTTTTCAGTATCTGCTGCAGCAGCTTGGGATTCCCTGCTATTACTGTACCGGTTATGCCGGGGAAAGCCATGCATGGAATATCGTTTCCTTAGACGACGGTTATTACAATGTGGACGTCACCTGGGACGATACGGAGGGCGGCAATTATGATTATTTCAATAAGACAGACCAGGACTACGCGGGCACCCATATGAGGCAGGAACTGTCGGTTTATCTTCCTCCCTGCGGAGGGAAGAAATACCGGAATTTGGAGCCTGGGAGCGGGGCAGACAATTCATCAGGGAATTTACGGGGGATGGAAGAAGCAGGATTTGACCAGGCAGATCTTCTTTCCAGTGTTTCGGAGTATTATGAGGACTGCCATGAGCAGGTGGCGGCAAATGGGCTGGGTGCTTACACTTTTTCCAGCGTGGTAGACGGAAAAGCGCTGGCGGAGGAGATTTATCAGTCCTATCGGCAAAATACGTACAGGCAGGGTTATATGGAGCAGGCCATGGAGGAGGTGGGAGCTCTCACCTGCACTATGGAGTTGGAATTTGAGCCTTTGAAAGAGGATAAATACCTTGTGACTCATACGGTCAATTTGAAGCAGTAAGCGGCTTTGGCAGTTAAGTTTGGAAAGGGGTATGGTAATAAAATGAAATTTACAAAAATGCATGGATGCGGCAATGACTACATTTACGTAGATGGGGCCCGGGAGCAGATTGAGCCGGAGAAAAAGCCGGAGTTGGCAAGGCGGCTCAGCGACCGGCATTTCGGAATCGGCGGGGACGGGGTGATCTTCATCAATCCTTCGGATCAGGCGGACTTTGAGATGGAAATGTACAATATGGACGGCTCCAGAGCCGAGATGTGCGGCAACGGTATCCGCTGTGTGGCGAAGTTTGTCTACGACAAAGGCCTTACGGAGAAAACATCTCTGAGTATTATCAGCTTTGGCAGGATAAGGTATCTGGATCTGACGGTTCAGGACGGAGAAGTATCGACTGTGAGGGTCAATATGGGTGCGCCCATTCTGAAAGCAGCCGACATACCAGTCGTTTCCCTGAAAGGGGAGAATGAGGACAGCGTGATAGGAGAAGAGATCGAAGTGGACGGCCGGATTTATCAGATGACATGCGTGTCGATGGGAAATCCCCATGCGGTTGTCTTTGTGGATGAGGTGTCAACTCTTCCCCTTGAAAAGATCGGCCCCTTGTTTGAAGGCCATGAGCGGTTTCCCAGGCGGGTCAATACGGAATTTGTAAAGATTATTGACGAGGAAAATGTGGAGATGCGGGTATGGGAGAGGGGAACCGGGGAAACCTTAGCCTGCGGAACCGGGGCCTGTGCAACGGCGGTTGCCTGTGTCTTAAATGGTTTGACGAAAGAGCAGATTACTGTTAAACTGCTAGGGGGGAATCTGCAGATAAGATGGGATCAAAAGTCCAATCTGGTCTATATGACCGGAAGCGCCGATACGGTGTTTGAGGGGGAAATTGACGTATAGGAGAGGATTCAAATAAATGAGGAGGAAATTCAATGTTTAAGATCAACGATAATTACTTAAAGCTTCCGGGGAGCTATCTTTTTTCTACCATAGGGAAAAAAGTAAACGCCTATGCGGCGGCGCACCCGGACAAAAAGATCATTCGCCTGGGGATCGGAGACGTGACCCAGCCTCTGGCTCCGGCCATCATCTCTGCTCTGCACGGGGCAGTGGATGAGATGGGAAAGGCGGAAACCTTTAAAGGCTACGCCCCTGAACTGGGCTATGAATTTTTGAGGACAGCCATTGCGGACAACGATTATAAGGCCCGGGGATGCGACATCGGCGCGGACGAGATTTTCATATCCGACGGGGCAAAGTGCGATTCCGGAAATATCCAGGAGATTTTCAGTGTGGATAATAAGATCGCAGTGTGTGACCCGGTTTATCCCGTGTATGTGGATACCAATGTGATGGCGGGAAGAACCGGCGTCTATGACAGTGCCAGTGAGACCTGGAGCGATGTGATCTACATGCCTTGTCTGGAGGAAAACGGCTTTGCACCCCAGCTTCCGGAGAAGACGCCTGACTTGATTTACCTGTGCTTTCCCAATAATCCCACCGGTTCCACCATCACCAAAGCGCAGCTCCAGGAGTGGGTGGATTATGCCAACAGGGTAGGAGCGGTGATCATTTATGACGCAGCCTATGAAGCCTATATTTCCGAGGCGGATGTGCCTCATTCTATTTACCAGTGCGAGGGAGCAAGAACCTGCGCCATTGAGCTCCGTTCCTTTTCCAAAAATGCCGGATTTACAGGAGTACGTCTGGGATTTACCGTAATTCCAAAGGATTTGAAATGCGGGGACGTTTCGCTTCATGCCCTCTGGGCAAGGCGGCACGGCACGAAGTACAACGGCGCCCCCTATATCGTACAGCGGGCAGGGGCTGCCGTCTATTCGGAGGAAGGAAAGGCTCAGCTAAAGCAGCAGGTGTCCTATTATATGAACAATGCCAAATATATTCTGGAAGGCCTTAAGGAAGCGGGCTACAGTGTATCAGGCGGAGTGAACGCCCCTTACATCTGGCTGAAAGCGCCGAAAGGCATGACAAGCTGGGAATTCTTCGACTATCTTCTGGAAAAGGCAAACGTGGTGGGAACGCCGGGCAGCGGCTTTGGCCCCAGCGGAGAGACATACTTCAGGCTGACGGCCTTTGGAAGCTATGAAAATACCGTGGAGGCAGTGGACAGGATCAGGGCTTTATAAACAACGGGTGTCAGGTACCCTTATGTTAAAAAGAGGAGTTGGACGAAAGCCAGCTCCTTTTGATTAAGATAAGGATATATTCTAAAGCGTGCTGTTGGTTGTTTACATTACCATAAAAAATACGGTGTCAAACGTATCACAGAAGAAAGGAGGAGGGGAGTGGAAGAGCGGCAGTTTGAAGAAGCCATGGCGCGGATGGTCCAGGGGGATCAGAGCGCCCTTAAGGAGATTTACGAAAGCTATGTGGGATATATCTACCGAATTATTTATGAAGTGCTGCGGAATAAGGAAAATGCGGAAGATGTGACCAGTGAGTTTTTTATCCGGTTATGGAATAAAGCGGAGCAGTTTAGGCCTGGGAGCGGACATAAAGGATATATGGCAGCCATGGCCAGGAACATGGCGGTTGACTTTTTGCGGAAGTACCGGCGGGAGGAGCTGACGGAGCTTATGGAGGATTTAGGCCGGACCGGGGAGGACTTGGGGACGGAGCAGGAGGTACTTGGGGATATGTCGGTGAGCCAGGCCCTCGATACATTAAAACCGTCGGAGCGCCAGATTGTCAGTTTAAAGGTATTGGGGGAGCTTACCTTTAAGGAGATCGCCCAATATATGAAGATCCCTATGGGAACGGTTACGTGGAAATATCAGAACGCAATTAAAAAGTTAAGGAGGTGTGGATATGAGTAAAGATTTTGAACAGGCATACAGAGAACTGGCCGAGCGCGAAATCCCCGATTTGTGGGACAGAATCGAAGCCGGGCTTGAAAGTAAATCCACACCGGAAGATGGGAAAGAAAAAATTGAAGATGTAAGGAATGATATAAGAGATGACATAGAAGCAGGGGAAGTGTCTTCCCGGATGCCGGAAAAGAAAAAAGGAAAAAGGTTTCCTGTGAGCAGATATTCAAAAATGGCAGCAGCGGCGGTTTGCGTGGCAGTGGTGCTTCCGGCAGCAGTCTTTCTTTTCAGGACAGGGGCAGGCGGTTTGGGATATGAAAGTGCTTCGGGAACAGAGGGAATAGAGGACATTGATATGGCGGCTGCCGCCAGCGGAGAGACGGGGTTTGCAGAGGCCGAAGCAGCGGATGCACCGGCTGAGGAAGAGGCAGAAGATGCGCCTGCAGAGGCAGCGGCAGATGATGTAGCAGATTCGGCAGCAGGTCAAACGACGGAATGTGCGGATGAGGCAGCAGAGGAGGAGATGGATGCCGGGGCCGGAAGTCCGCTGCAAGATCAAAGCGACAGCTTATCCGCCCAGAAGCAGGAAGCTGCCATGATGGGCTCCAGGGAAGAAGGCAGCGGCAATTTATCCTCAGAGGCAGCGGAGGGGACTGTCTTTGAGCATGTGGAGATCATGGTGACGGAGGAGGAAAATGATTTTGAAAAGACGGACGGGAGCTTTCCGGGAACCTTCTATATGGTTACGGTGCAGAGGGATGCGGCCGGAGGATTGAAGGAGGGACAAGAGCTGGTGGTGGAGTTGCCTGCCTATTACTCCTTTGTACTGGCGAAGGACAGCGTTTATGAGGTGGATTTGATTTTTCAGGAAGACGGGACTTATTTGCTGGAGGGGTATCACCGGCAGGTTGGGGAGTAAAAGGGCGAGAATTTGCGTCACAGAGACTGCAGAGATTATTCTGCGGGCAAAGCAATGATACACAAAGAAACGAAATAGGTTTAATGCAGCAAAAACGCTCGGCCATCAAAGGCTGGGCGTTTTTGCTTCCACCCACTTCCGAAAAGGAAATCCGACTATGTTTTATTGCTTTTAAAGGTTGGAGCGGATATACTATAGTTAAGAAGAATATTTGAGGTAACAGAACGGAAGGGATAGAAGGAGAGCTGATACAATGGCGAGGGCGATAGGTAAGAATGCCATCTGGAGCCTGCTGCTGGCTGATGTAAAAGCAATGAATCTGTATATGAATCAAGTGTCTGCGGAGATATTCAGCAGCTTTGATACAGGAAACAAACCATCCGAAAGAGCGCCGGAGAGGTTTTACCACGGATTTGTGTTGGGACTGATGGTGGAGCTTGTTGATAAATATGTAATTACTTCAAACCGTGAGAGCGGATTTGGAAGGTATGACATTATGCCGGAACCAAGAAATACGGAGAATGATGGGATTATCATAGAGTTTAAAGTGCAGGATGAAGAGGAAAAGGAGCTGTCCGATACGGTGCGGGAGGCGCTGCGGCAGATAGAGGAGAAAGGCTGTCAGGCCAATCTGACAGCGAAGGGGATACCAAAGGAGCGCATACGGAAGTACGGGTTTGCGTTTTGCGGGAAGAGGGTGTTGATTGGCACAGTCCGCGTGACGTAGGAAACCAGGGAAACTTCAACATAGAAACCAATATCAGACAGGAGGAATGATTATGGCATTACCGGCAGAAGAGGTCGGATACACGTTTGCAGATCTTCTCTCATGGGACGAGAAAGAACGGATTGAAATCATAGACGGAGAGGCGTTTATGATGGCAACGCCGTCCAGGATTCATCAGGCAATCAGTATGGAGCTTTCCCGGCAGCTTGCAAACTTTCTGGAAGGAAAGCAGTGCAGGGTCTACCCTGCCCCCTTTGGCGTTCGGCTGTTCGAGCAGGACAAAGACAGTCCGGAGGATGTGGACACGTTGGTGGAGCCGGACATTTCGGTGGTATGCGACAGGAGCAAGCTGGACAAGTATGGGTGTAAGGGAGCGCCGGATTTGATTATTGAAATTCTTTCTCCCTCTACACAGCGGCACGACCAGCTTGTGAAGCTGAATCTGTACCAAAGGGCGGGGGTCCGGGAATACTGGATTGTTGACCCGGAGAATAAGACAGTCCGTGTCATGGTTCAGGATGCCAATGGACGCCTTTGGCCTCACGAAATTTATAAACAGGAGGATATTGCGAAGGTGGGTGTGCTTGACGGGTGTTTTATTGAATTGAGCAAAGTATTTTCCGAATAAACAGGGGGGAATCTTTTATGGGGATTTATGTGAATCCGGGAAATAAGGGGTTTTGGGAATCTGTTCACTCCGAAATTTATGTGGATAAGACAGGATTGATTGCAAATACGAATAAATACATTAATACAGAGCAGAAGTTTATCTGCGTCAGCAGGCCGCGCCGTTTTGGGAAATCCATGGCGCTTAAGATGCTTGCCGCTTATTATAGCCGCGGCTGCGATTCAAGGGAGCTGTTTGCGGGATTGAAAATAGAAGGCGACGAAACCTTTGGAAAGCATTTGAATCAATATGATGTGATTTATCTGAATATGCAGCAGTTCCTGTTCAGGGCAAGGGAACGGGA
Organism: uncultured Lachnospiraceae bacterium; assembly: GCA_910579425.1. Lineage (GTDB taxonomy): Bacteria > Bacillota > Clostridia > Lachnospirales > Lachnospiraceae > Suilimivivens. The sequence continues at coordinate 15,503 of CAJTVL010000027.1, forward strand.
TGCGGTGGAATACCTGGAACAGGCGGTGATTGAGGAACTTCGGGAAGCTTATGGGGATTTTATTCCGGGAGAAGTTTCCGTCCTGTCGGCAGCACTTGAGAAAATATATGTCAAAGGGGATAAGCAGTTTATTTTTCTGATTGACGAATGGGATTGTGTGATGCGCGAGAAGCAGGAGGACGAGGCGGCACAGAAACAGTATCTTGATTTCCTTCGGGATCTTCTTAAAGATCAGCCCTATGTGGCCTTTGCCTATATGACGGGCATCCTGCCTGTCAAGAAATACGGGATGCATTCCGCGCTGAATATGTTCCGGGAGTTTTCCATGGTGAATCAAAGAAACCTGGAGGAATATACGGGCTTTACGGAAGATGAGGTAAAAGAGCTGTGCGGACGGTATGGAATGGATTTTGTAGAAGCCAGTAGCTGGTATGACGGATATGTGTTTAAAAAGTATAAACATATTTACAATCCCAAGTCGATGGTGGAAGCAATGAGCTGTCACGATTTTTCAAACTACTGGACATCGACAGAGACCTATGAGGCGCTGAAGATTTATATCGATCTGGATTTTGACGGGCTGCGCGGGGATATTGTACAGATGCTTGGCGGCGGGCGCGTCAGGGTCAATACGCGGAGCTTTCAGAACGATATGAAGAATTTCAGAATAAAAGATGATGTGCTCACGCTGCTGATTCATTTAGGGTATCTGGCCTATGATTCCATGGAAGAGGAGGCATTTATCCCCAATAAGGAAATTGCCGGGGAGTTTGAAAACGCCATGGGAGTGAGCGGGTGGCCGGAAATTGTGCGTGTTTTGAAAGCATCGGAGAAGCTTTTGGAGGATACGTTGAATGGCGATGCGGACAGGGTTGCCGAAGGGCTTGACAGGGCGCACTCTGAGGTGGCGTCGATTCTGACTTATAATGATGAAAATTCCCTTGGCTGTGCGGTTGGCCTGGCGTATTATAGTGCAAGGAAATATTACAGACTTATACGGGAGTTTCCCTCCGGGAAGGGATTTGCCGATATTGTATTTCTGCCGTTGCCCCATGCCGGTAAGCCAGCCATGGTGGTGGAACTGAAATATAAGAAAACGGCCAGCGCGGCTTTGAAGCAGATGAAAGAAAGGCGGTACGTACAGGCGTTTGAGGGTTACAGTGGTGAGGTATTGCTGGTCGCTGTAAGTTATGATAAGGAAAGCAAAAATAAGCCGCATAGCTGTGTGATCGAGAGGGTGCAGATGATATAGAAAAAGCATAGCGATCCATAAGGTGGTATGATAAGTACCTAAATCCACTGTCTCAAAAGAAAACGGGAAGGATAAAACAAAATGAAAGCAATTATAACAGATTTGGACAGAACCCTGCTCCGCACAGACAAGACGGTATCGGAATATACCCGTACCATACTGAAAAAGTGCCGTGACAGGGGAATTGTCCTTATGGCAGCCACCGCCCGATCGCGGAATGGAATGCAGTGGTATTTGACAGATTTCCGGCACTGCCTACGGAAGGTATCCTATATAAGATACTGCTTAGCGGCAAAAAAGGCGATATACGGCAGGAAGTCCAAAGGGCTCTGACGGCGGATACCTATATGACGGTGGCAGAGGGTAAATTAATTCAGATTATGAGCAATGCGGCTACCAAATGGAATGGGATCAAAGCCATGCTTAAGGCTGTGGGTGTGGAGCCAGAGGAGGCAGTGTATTTTGGTGACGATCATGACGATATAGAACCCCTGAAAAAGTGCGGTGTGGGCGTTGCCGTTGCCAATGGAATAAAAGAGGCGCTTGACGCGGCAGATTTTGTCACGGAAACGAATGACAGGGACGGCGTTGCCAGATACATTGAAAATATTATTTTGCATCACTGCCCCTCTCAGTCTCATAAATCTCCCGCACCTGCCTGCGGCAGCGCCAAATAGTGAGCCAGCAGATCGCCAGGGTAAATCCCGCCCCAAGGCTGACGCAGAGGCGGTAGTCAAATACCTCGCCCATGGCCCCCAGAACAAGGCTGAAAAAAGCGCTTGCGGCCATGATGCACATATTTTCAAAAGCGTTCACACGGGCCCGAAGACGTTCCGGGAGGTAGCGCTGGACGCTGGCCTGTCGCATGGCGGCGCTGTTGATGCCCAGAAATCCGGCGCAGGCGCGGTTAATCAGCATCAGCGGATAGGGAATCCACAGCAGGCACATATCCATGATTTCATAAAATTGGTAGACGCCGAAAGCAAAGCCAAATTTCTTTTTCGGGGGAAGCTTCATGCGGTACTGCACCGCCCCGCCCAGGCTGCGCCCCAGAAATTCGGCCACGGAAAAGAGGGAGTACATGGCGGCACTAAACCCCGGCGCTGTGCGGAAAAAAGCGATCAAAAGGGGGGAGTAGCCTCCGGCAATTCCGTTGGTGGCCGCCATATAAGCGTAAATGCTGCACAGACCCTTTTCCCGCTTCAAATAGGCAGCCGCTTCACATAGATCCCCTTTCCAGAGCCGGAAGGAAAACTTCTCTCCGTCCATACGGGGGCACTCTTCGATTTCGATGCAGTTTTCCACCGCTGCCGCCGCAAAGGAGAGCACCGACTGAAAGACCAGCAGCCATCCCACCCCCAGGTGTTCAAAGAGAAGGGCGGACAGGGGCGTCATCACTACCTTCATGACCGGATAGAGCATGGATGAAACCGTATAGCCTTTTTCCTCCATCCCCTCCGGAATCAGCATGGGATAAAAGCTGTTATAGGCCAGCTCGTCCAGCGCTCCCAGACAGGAGAGCAGCAGTGAGAAACCAAGATAGGTGCCGTAGGAAAATCTGCCGGACATCAGATAGAGTCCGGCCAGGCCATAGAGCACGCCGTTTAAGAGATCGCCGCCTGCCAGAAAGGGCTTTCTCGGCAGCCGATCCATCCAGGGGGCAACAAAAAGCGGGATAAAAAAATAAGGGATAAGCTGTATGGCAAGAATCAGCGAAGAGGCAAGGGTGCTCCCGGTTTTGTCAAAGACAAGAAAAGAAAGGGCGAATCCCCCTGCAATACCGCCGATTGCGCCGAGGGCGGAGGCTGTGGTTACCAGTGTGAAGTTTTTTGTCCAAAGTGTCTGTTTCATATTAATCTCCCTATTGCCGTCAGACGGCTTTCTGGTGCTATTTTAGCATTGAGATTAACGTAAAAGAAAGCCCTGATTTTTGAGAAAATATTCTCAAAAAATGGGGCTAAATCTGCTTTAAAGGAAGTTTTATGGGAAAATCCCGTATCAGCTCGTAAGCCCGGCGGTATTGCCGGCTGGCGGCGTACCATTCCAGCACCCAGGGCAGATGAAAAGCCGCGTATCCGATGGGCAGAGTTTCGCGGCACTGGGAAAAGATATGCAGCAATTCTTCTCCATATTGAGGGAAGTCGAGATAGTCCTTATGCTCCAGACGCATCCTCACCAGACGGCACATTTGATGAACCAGGCCAGGATGGGGGTATTGCAGCTGGGACGCCTCCGCCAGGAGCTCTTCCGCCCGGTTCAGAGCGGAAAGAGCCTCTTCTGGCAGTCCCAGCTTTTCGCAGCAGATCGCAAGCTTGTGCAGCTCCATTGCTGTGGGTTCTTCCACTCTGACAAAATAATCATAGGCTTTTTCATAATATCCGGCCTCCAAATGGGCGGACGCGCTGTTGTATCCGATGGTGCGCAATATCTCCTGATCATTCAGAGACTTAGCCAGACGCCGGGCAATGCGGTATTGCAGATTCATGTTTTCAATGTCGATTCTGTTGCAGTAGCAGTTTCCCATATAGACTCTGGCAAGCATCATGGCATGGACATACCCCTCCCTGGCGGCCATGTCGTAGGTGTGGTGCAGATATTCCAAAGCGGCTGCATCGCTTTCTCCCCGCTCATACAGCGCGATTCCTGTTCTCAGACTGATATATACGCAGGGATAAAGCTGCATGGCCTCCTCATACCGGCCCTGCATCATCCGCTGCAGAGCAAGCCGATGCGGGTCAAAAAAGGGCTCCAGCTCCCCGGGAGCCGGCTTTTGGGGATTTGTCAGAAGACCATGAAGCAGGGCCGCATCCAGGGCATGGGGACTGTTTGAAAGAAGTTCCTCCTGATCGGAAAACGCATCCCGAAGGAGGGACAGAGCCTTTTCATCGCAGGAAAACAACGCCTCATAGCAGCGCTTAGTCAGAGCCCCGGCTTTAGCCATGGTCTGAGCATCGTCATACCAGGGCAAGTTCAGGCGGGCGAAGAGCATACGCAGGATCTCCGGGGAGGCCTCGGTCTTTCCCTGTTCGATTTTTGACAGGTAGGACACTGCGCAAATTCCCCTGCAAAGCCCTTCCTGACTCCAATTGCGTTTCAGCCGCTCCCTTCGGATCACCGCTCCCGGAAATAAAAGTTTCATAGTTGTCACCTCTGATCTTAAATATGGTAAATAGTTTACCTTATGTCAGGATTCTTTTCAATCTTTCTTTACATACCGAAAAGCATATGTTATTATATGTAGTAATGAAAACCATATATTGTGGTTAGAATTAAACGTATGAAATAGTTTTGGAGGTTACTATGAACTATAAAATAATCGCTGACAGTTGTTGTGAATTCCCGAAAGGATATGAGAAGGATCCCGCATACGCCAGGATTCCCTTAAGGCTTGAGGTAGGGCCGGATGTTTTTATTGACGACGAAGGATTTGATCAGAAGCTTTTTCTTGAAAAGGTGGCGGCCTGGCCGGAGAGTCCGAAATCCTCCTGCCCCTCTCCCGAGACGTTTAAGCAGGCCTACCGGACCGATGCCGAAAATGTATTTGTGTTCACACTATCCTCCAAGCTCAGCGGCAGCTATAACAGCGCGGAGCTGGGCAAAAAAATGTATCATGATGAATATGGAGAGAAGAATATTTTCGTGTGCGATTCAGAGTCCGCAAGTTGCGGGGAGACACAGCTTGCCTTCAAGGCTGCAGAGTGGTCGAAGCAGGGGCTTGCCTTTGAGGAGATCTGCAGACGGCTTCGGGACTACAGGGATAAAATGAAAACCTATTTTGTGCTGGATAATCTGGAAACCCTGCGCAAAAACGGCCGGCTCACCGGCATTAAGGCAGTGGTGGCCACCACCCTAAATATTAAGCCTGTGATGGGCTCCCTAAAGGGAGAAATCATCCAGTTAGGCCAGGCAATCGGCAGCAAAAAAGCTCTTGCAAAGATGGCGGAGACAATAGCTGACGAAGCGGTGCAGCCGCAGGAGAGGACGCTGATGATTACCCACTGTAACTGCAAAGAGCGGGCAGAGAAGGTAAAAGAAATGATTCTTGACAAAATCAAGGTGAAGGATGTGGTGATCATGGACACGCAGGGCGTCAGCAGCATGTACGCCAACGACGGCGGCGTGATCGTCACGCTCTAGAGCGTACAGACGGCGGGAATGCAAACACGCTCCGGGAGGCCTGGCGGGCCATGGAAACGAAAATACAAATCGGGGTGTTTGTTTCCCGCAGGCTATAGGACAGAAATGGAAACAGGAGCCTTCAGAACGGCAAAAACAAGTGCGATCTGCACAAACAAGATCAGAGGCATGCCGATGACGAAGCTGCGGTGCCTTGTTTTGTGGCGAAAGAGGTACATTCCAAGAAGGGAGCCTGCGCTCCCTCCGATGATTGCAACAATAAAAAGGGTTGCTTCCGGAATCCGGAAGGCCCTTTTTTTTGCTTTATACTTATCGATACCCATGAGGGCAAAGCCAATAAAATTGATGACGGCAAGATAAGAGGTTAAAAGTGTGATCACGTCCATAATTATTTCAATTCTCCGCGTTCCTGCATTTTCATGGCGCGTACTTTCGTGGAGAGGCCGAACAGATTGATAAAGCCCTCTGCGTCATGGTGGTCGTAGAGATCTCCGGTGGTAAAGGAAGCAATACTTTCATTATAGAGAGAGTAAGGAGAAGCAGTGCCTGCCTTAATGATGTTGCCCTTGTAAAGCTTGAATTTCACCTCTCCGGTTACATTCTTCTGGGTGGATTCAATAAAGGCCTGGACGGCTTCCCGCAAAGGAGAGAACCACTTTCCTTCATAAACAATCTGGGAGAGCTTATTGCCCATGTCTTTTTTCAGGGCATAGGTATCGCGGTCAAGAATCAGCTCTTCTAACTGCTGGTGCGCTTCATAAAGGATGGTTCCGCCGGGGGTTTCGTATACGCCTCTGGATTTCATGCCCACCACGCGGTTTTCAACAATGTCAACGATACCGATGCCGTGCTTTCCGCCCAGACGGTTTAATTCACGGATAATATCGGAAACCTTCATTTCCCTGCCGTTGACGGAGGTGGGGATACCGCCCTGGAAGGTCATGGTCACGTATTCTCCCTCCTCGGGGGCTTTCTCCGGCGTGGTTCCCAGTACCAGAAGGTGGTCAAAGTTGGGTTCGTTGGCAGGGTCTTCCAGCTCCAGGCCCTCGTGGCTGATGTGCCAGAGGTTTCTGTCCCGGCTGTAGCTGGAATCGGCGGAGAAAGGGAGATCAATGCCGTGGGCCTTACAGTAGGCAATCTCCGACTCACGGGAGTCCATGGTCCACTTATCGTTTCTCCATGCGGCAATGATCTTTAAGTCCGGTGCAAGAGCCTTGATGCCCAGCTCGAAACGGATCTGATCGTTGCCCTTTCCGGTAGCGCCGTGGCAGATAGCCTTTGCGCCCTCCTTGCGGGCAATTTCCACCAGCTTCTTTGCAATCAGAGGTCTTGCCATAGAGGTTCCCAGAAGGTATTTGTTTTCATATACCGCATGAGCCTGGACGCAGGGCATAATATACTCGTCACAGAATTCGTCTGTCACATCAAGTATGTATAATTTTTCAGCGCCGCAGAATTTGGCCCTCTCTTCCAGGCCGTCAAGCTCCTCACCCTGTCCGCAGTCGATGCAGACACAGATTACTTCATAATCAAAATTTTCTTTCAGCCAGGGAATGATTGCCGTGGTGTCAAGTCCCCCGGAATAAGCTAAAACTACTTTTTCTTTCATAGATAAATTCCTCCGGTTTGTGTGCTTTTCTATGACACTATACAACAAACAGGCGCGAAATGCAATACCCTGATTTTGCATAAATAAAAATTATTTTTTATTTTTATGCACTAAAATAAAAAAGCGTTGCATAATATTCACGAAAGATGTATAATGATGCAATGCTTGCTGTGTAACGCGTTCGGGGGCGGATTTTATGGTTGAGATTTTAAATAGGTTAGAGTATGATTGTTAAGAAATAAAGGAGCAGAAGAGGAAGCATGATGAAGATAAAAGTTTTTATTGACGGGAGGGAAGGCACCACAGGCCTTAGGATCAACGAAAGATTTGAAAAAAGAGAGGATGTGGAGCTGCTTTCCATTGACCCTGACAAGCGTAAGGATATAGAAGAGAGAAAGCGGCTGATCAACCAGTCGGATATTACCTTTCTGTGTCTGCCGGATGATGCGGCAAGACAGTCGGTGGGGCTGGTCGAAAATGACAGGGTGAGAGTGATCGATACCTCCACAGCCCACAGGACGGAGGAAGGATGGGCATACGGATTCCCGGAATTGTCCCGGGGCCACCGATTGAAAATTGCGGAGGGGAAAAGGATCGCAGTGCCAGGGTGCCACGCCACCGGGTTTATTTCCCTGGTTTATCCTTTGATTGCAGGGGGAATCCTTCCGGCGGATTATCCGGCGGCCGCCTTTTCCCTGACAGGCTACAGCGGAGGGGGCAAAAAGATGATTGCGGAGTATGAAGGGCAGGAGAGGGACAGGACCCTTGAAGCCCCCAGGGAGTACGCCCTTTCCCAAAAGCATAAGCATTTAAAGGAAATGAAGAAGATTACCGGATTAAAGAGGGAGCCCCTGTTTTCTCCCATTGTGGCGGATTACTACAGCGGCATGGCAGTATCGGTTCCTCTGTACAGTGACCTCTTAAATAAAGAAGAGACGCCGGAGAAGCTTTGCCGGTTCTTTGCGGAGTTCTATCAGGGACAGCCACTGATTCAGGTGATGCCTTATGGGGCGGAGGCCGATCTCCATGGAGGGATGCTGGCCGGGAACGGCTGCAGCGGCTGGGACGGCCTGCGGATTTTCGTTACGGGAAATGAAGAGAGGCTCCTGCTTAGCGCCCAGTTTGACAATCTGGGGAAAGGGGCTTCCGGAGCGGCCATCCAGTGTCTGAATCTGATGCTGGGCTGTGAGGAAGAGAAGGGGCTGAATCTGTGAATCCGCTGATACATGACACCAGGCTTTATGATGACATCCCTCATGGGACGGGAAGGCTTCCAAGGGAGATGGCGGTCTACCGGCTGCTGAAGGAGCTGGGCATTGCCTATCTGCGGCTGGATCATGAGCCCATGGCCACCCTTGAGGCCTGCCGGGGAGTGGACGAACTGCTGCAGATTTCTATGTGCAAAAACCTGTTTTTGTGCAACGCCCAAAAGACGGATTTCTATCTTTTGCTGATGCCCGGAGAAAAGAAGTTTAAAACCAAAGAGCTCTCGGGGCAGATCGGAAGCAGCAGGCTTTCCTTTGCACCTTGGGAGTTTATGGAGGAATATCTTCATATTTCTCCGGGAGCTGTAAGCATAATGGGGCTTATGAACGACAGGGAGAGACATGTGAAGCTGCTGATCGATGAAGAGGTGCTGAGAGAGGAGTTCCTCGGATGCCATCCCTGTGTCAACACGGCAAGCCTGAGGGTAAGGACAGAGGATATACTCACAAAATTCCTTCCATGGACCGGACATGAATATCGGGCGGTGCATTTGACGGGGGATTGAGGAGAAGAAGTAAAGCATCCGGAAAAGAGGTATAAAATGACGATCAGAACAATGACCATAGAAGATTATGATGAGGTTTACGCCCTTTGGAAAAGTATCCGGGGGTTTGCCATGCGCAGCCTGGATGACTCCAGGGAAGGGGTGGAGCGTTTCCTGCGGCGAAATCCTGCCTCCAGCGTGGTGGCGGTGGAGGACGGAAAAGTGGTGGGAAGCATTCTCTGCGGCCACGACGGGCGCAGGGGCTGTCTGTATCATGTGTGCGTCCATGAAAATTACCGCATGAGGGGCATAGGCAAGGCCATGGTGGTGCATTGCATGGAAGAACTGGAAAAGGAGCAGATCAGCAAGGTATCGCTCATCGCCTTTACCCAGAATGACATTGGAAATGCTTTCTGGAAGGAAATCGGCTGGACAAGGCGCGGGGATCTGAATTATTATGATTTTGTATTAAACCATGGAAATATAGAAAAGTTTAACCAATAGAAGTATGGGAAAGGACAGGAAGCGAAAGATGAAACAAATAACAGGCGGCGTGACCGCGGCAAAAGGATTTGAGGCGGCAGGAGTGCAGGCCGGAATCAAATATCAGAATCGGAAGGATATGGCGCTGATCTACAGCCAGGCGCCCTGTGTGCTGGCAGGAACCTTTACCAGCAATGTGGTGAAGGCTGCGCCGGTTTTGTGGGATCAGAAAATCGTGGAGGAGGCCTCCTTTGGCCAGGCGGTGATCGTCAATGCGGGGATCGCCAATGCCTGTACCGGAAAAGAGGGCTTTGCCTACTGTGAAAGGACGGCCAAACGGGCGTCAGAGGTTCTCGGCATTCCCGAAAGAAGCGTGCTGGTGGCCTCCACGGGGGTGATCGGTATGCAGCTTCCCATTGATAAGATTGAGGCGGGAGTGGAAAGCCTTGCCGGGAAAAAGGCAGACACCCCGGAGGCGGGGACTCTGGCGGCTGAGGCAATTATGACCACGGATACGATTTCCAAGCAGGCCGCCGCCCAGATCGAAGTGGGCGGCGTGACCGTCACTATAGGAGGTATGAGCAAGGGCTCGGGCATGATTCACCCCAACATGTGTACCATGCTTGGCTTTGTGACCACGGATGCGGTGATTTCCAAAGAACTTTTGACCAAAGCCCTGAAGGAGGATGTAAAAGATACCTTCAATATGATTTCCGTGGACGGCGATACCTCCACCAACGATACCCTGCTTTTGATGGCAAACGGGATGGCGGGGAATCCGGAAATTCAGGAGGGCTCATCGGAATATGAGGAATTTAAGCAGGCCCTTCATTATGTGAATGAGTCCCTGGCAAAAATGATGGCAGGGGACGGCGAGGGAGCCCAGGCCCTGTTGGAGGTAAAGGTGCAGGGAGCCCGCTCTAAAGAGGAGGCCAGGGCCCTGAGCAGGTCGGTGGTGAGTTCCAGCCTGGTGAAAGCCGCCGTTTACGGACATGACGCCAATTGGGGAAGGATTTTGTGCGCTCTGGGCTACAGCGGCGTTTCCTTTGATCCGGAGAAGGTGGATGTCTCCTTTGTGAGCAGGGCAGGAGAGGTTCAAGTCTGCAAAGGGGGCATGGCGACGGATTACAGTGAGGAAAAAGCCGGAAAAATTCTGGCGGAACCGGAAGTGACGGTTCTGGCGGAACTGCATGAGGGGGAAGGGGCGGCTGCCGCCTGGGGGTGCGATCTGACTTATGAATATGTGAAGATCAACGCGGATTACCGGAGCTGAGCGGTTATTGGAAAATAGTTGTGGCAATTGCTCACAGGATATGCTATAGTCTAATAAGTTCTATTGACGGGCGGAAATATTTAACGCTTTTCTCTGGCATATCATGAGGTATCTGTCAAATATGTATTTTCCATTAGGCTCAGTAAATCGTTCTTTTTTGGGTAATTTTGGGATGGGGCTTTCTTGTGGCGAAATCATTGTGACACAGGAGAGGTTAAGGCATATTTTGGTAAATCATCCCCAGGATATAGAGCTCTTTTTCAAATACGCAAAAATGTGTATTGAAGAGCCGGATATAGTCCTTCAGGATCTGAAACACGATCAGACAGTGTTTATGGTCAAACGCCTGAAAGATACAAATGTCAATACAATTGTACGTCTGGCACTGCAGGGGGAGAAAGAAAATTTAAAAAGTTCAGTTATGACGTTTTATAGGATTAGAGACAAAAATCTAAAGAAATTGATAAATTCCCATAAAACACTTTACACCAAATAAAGAGCAGGCTATAATATATTCACTAATTGTATATAATTATTTAGCCGGGAATTTATTTGAAGTAGAGATTGTGCTGCTACACACCCTTTGGGTCAAAAGAAATGCAGGAAGGGGCACACCTGCCAGATAAATGTCCGGCTATTATTATGCGTCCCTCTGGCAGGAAGGGAAAGCCGTCTGACGGCGGTATGGAGGTAAAAATGGACAAAGACATTCAGGAAGTACTGAAAAAGGCGGAGGTCTTGATTGAAGCCCTTCCCTACATACAAAAATTCAACCGCAAGATTATTGTGGTAAAATACGGCGGTTCCGCCATGAGCAATGAGGAACTGCAGAAGAACGTGATCAAGGATGTGACCCTGCTTAAGCTGGTGGGCTTTAAGCCTATTATCGTCCACGGCGGCGGCAAGGAGATCAGCCGCTGGGTGGGCAAGGTGGGAAAGGAGGCTGAGTTTGTGAACGGCCTTCGTGTCACCGACGCGGAAACCATGGAGATTGCGGAGATGGTTCTTGGCAGAGTAGGCAAGCAGCTTGTGACCATGGTGCAGGAGCTGGGCGTAAAGGCCGTGGGGATCAGCGGCAAGGACGGCGGGCTGATCCAGGTGGAGAAGAAATTCTCCGGCGGAAAGGACATCGGTTTTGTAGGGGAGATTACCCGGGTCAATCCCAAAATCCTTTATGACCTTCTGGAAAAGGATTTTCTTCCCATCGTGTCCTCAGTGGGACTGGATGAGAGCTTCGCAACCTATAATATCAATGCGGATGACGCTGCCTGCGCCATTGCCAGGGCAGTGGGAGCGGACAAGCTGGTATTCCTCACGGATATTGAGGGGCTTTACGGGGACATCAACGATAAAAGTACTTTTATTCCAAGGCTTACGGCCTCGGAGGCAGATGCCATGATTGAGGGCGGCATGATCGGAGGCGGTATGCTTCCCAAGCTTGGCAACTGCACGGCGGCGGTGAAAAACGGGGTAAACAAGGTGCATATTCTGGACGGACGGATTCCACACTGCCTGCTTCTTGAAATTTTTACCAATGAAGGGGTTGGGACGATGATTTTGAGGGATGAAGACAAAAGTGAAGTAAGCCGTTGACGAAACTATAGGCGAAACTGTTGCCAACTGGTTTAATTGCCCGGCAAAGCGCCGGGAGGCGGCCATGGATGTTCAGGCAGGAGGGATAGAGATGGAAATGATGAAGCAATATATTGAGGAGGCGGAGCAGGCCCTGCTCCATACCTACAACCGCTATCAGGTGGTTCTGGACAAAGGGGACGGCGTATATCTCTGCGATATTGAAGGAAAAAAATATCTTGATTTCTGCGCAGGTATAGCCGTGTTTGCCCTGGGTTATGCTAATAAGAAGTATAACGACGCCTTAAAGGCTCAGATTGATAAGGTGATTCACACCTCAAACTATTATTATAATGTACCGGCAATCGAGGCTGCAAAGAAGCTGAAAAAGGTATCCGGCATGGATCGGGTGTTTTTTACCAACAGCGGCGCGGAGGCGGTGGAGGGGGCTGTCAAGGCGGCCCGCAAGTATGCTTATCTGAAGGACGGCAGGACGGATCATGAGATCATTGCCATGGAGCATTCTTTCCACGGACGTACTATGGGAGCCCTGTCGGTGACCGGGAATCCCAAATACCGGGAGGCCTTTGAACCGATGATCGGCAATATCCGGTTTGCGAAGCTCAATGACTTTGCCAGCGTGACAGAGCAGGTGAATGAGAAAACCTGCGCCATTATCCTGGAAACCGTCCAGGGCGAAGGGGGGATTTTCCCTGCGCAGGAGGGCTTTCTGAAACAGGTTAAGGCGCTCTGTGAGGAGAAGGATATTCTTTTGATTCTGGACGAGATCCAGTGCGGCATGGGGCGTACCGGAACCATGTTCGCATGGCAGAGGTATGGGATTAAGCCGGACATCATGACCACTGCCAAAGCCCTTGGGTGCGGTGTGCCTGTGGGGGCCTTTCTGATGACCGAGGCGGTGGCGGCCCACTCCCTGACCAGCGGAGATCATGGCACCACTTACGGCGGGAACCCTCTTGCGGCGGCGGCAATCAATATTGTGCTTGATTTATTTGAAAAGGAACATATAATAGATAATGTAAAAGAGACAGGCGCTTACCTGGAGGAAAAGCTGGACGGCCTGGTTTCCCGCTTTGATTTTATAAAGGAACGGCGGGGAATGGGACTGATGCAGGGGCTTGTGTTTGACAGGCCTGTGGGCCCCGTGATCACCAAAGCGCTGGATAAGGGACTGATTCTGATCAATGCGGGAACAGATATTATCCGATTTGTGCCTCCCCTTATCATTACAAAGGAGCATGTAGATGAAATGACGGCAATTTTGACGGATTGCCTGGAATAGAGCGTGTTTGGATTTCCTGACGCGCTCCTGAGGAAATGGAGTAAAGAATGACCCTGAAAAAGCGGCTTGCGGCGGCAGGACTGATTGCTCTGGCAGCAGCCTTCACCGCCGGGATTGCCAGAGCAGGCTGGCAGATCAGTGAAAAACAGGAAAGTACAATATTTTCAAGCGGAAAGGAGACGCTTTATCTGTGGTATACGGATGAAGCGCTTACTTCTTATTTGAGCGGCGCGGCAGTGACCTACAACGAAACCCATGATGTGAGGATTGTGCCTGTGCTGGAGTCGGGGGCGGAGTATCTGGAAAAGATCAATCAGACCTCCTTAGAGAGCAATGCGCCGGATTTATATATCTTAAGACATGATTCCCTGGAAAAGGCGTCTCTGGCAGGACTGGCAGATGAAGTAAGCCCCCCTCAGGACGCAGTGATGGAAGAGGATTATATGGGAACCGGCCTGCAGGCGGTCAGCTACAGGGATAAGATCATCGGCTATCCCTTTTACTTTGAGACAAGCGCACTTTTGTACAATAAAACCTATCTGGAGGATATGGCACGCAGCCAGTTGGAAGCGGAGGCCGATCTGGCAGAGGGAGAGGCCGCCCAGGAACAGCATGATGCTGTGTTGGAAGCGGGAGTGTCTGTGGCAGGGGAAGAAGAGAGCGGCCAGGAAGAGGGAAGTGAAGGAAGCGCCGCCGGTGAAGGAGAGGACTTAGAGGGTTTGGAACAGGGCGCTTTGGAGAGCAGGTTTACCGACGAAGAGGTGGAGAAGAGAGTGCAGGAAATCCTGCCGGCTACCATTGAGGATATTGAAACCTTTGCTGATCACTATGATGCCCCAGAGCAGGTAGAAGGGGTGTTTAAGTGGGATGTAACGGATATTTTTTATAATTATTTTTTCGTGGGCGACGCCATTGAGATCGGCGGCGACGCGGGATGGGATGACAGCCGGATTGACATTTACAACGTGGACGCCATCAAAAACATGCGGGTGTATCAGGAGCTGAACCAGTTCTTTTCCATGGATACCAGCGAAAGCGATTATGACGCCATATTGAATGAGTTTATGGAAGGAAAAATCGTCTTTACCATGGCGACCACGGATGCGGTGTTTAAGTTAGAGCACGCCAGGGACGACGGACTTTTTGCCTATGATTATGATATTGCCATGACGCCGGATATTGGGGAAGGGAGAAAGACCAGATCCCTTTCCATGACAAGCTGCGTGGTGGTGAACGGTTACTCAGACAATAAGGAGGCGGCGAACGATTTTGCCTACTTTTTGACCTCCCAGTACAATGACATCCTTTTTGCAAGAACAGGAAAGGTTTCCGCGGCCAGGGATGTGGACTACGGCTATGAGGCCCTTGACAAATTTGCGCAGGGGTATGAGAAATCCATCTCCATGCCGAAAATGATTGAGACAAGCAATTTCTGGGTGAAGCTGGAGGTAGTGTTTTCCCAGATCTGGAACGGAGCCGACGCCAATGAGAAGCTGAAGGAGCTTTCGGAGGAGATGATGGAGCAGGTCACAGGAGCACCCTTTGAGGAAGAATATCTGGACGTGCCCGTGGAAACCGAAGAGGAGGAGTCCGGCGAAGAGGCGGAAGGATAGATCAGGGTCAGGAGATCTGCGTGGAGGGCAGGCGGCAGACAGCCGCTTGCGAAACGAATAATTTTCCAATTATATGGGTATCATGAACGTGTGGGAAACCGCAAATAAGCTTGACGTTTCCTGCACATAACGATATGCGAAAGGGCATGGTATTCATATGATTGGATTTTTTATTGCACTCATTTCCGGAGCGTTGATGAGTGTCCAGGGAGTATTCAATACACAGGTCACCAAGTCTTCTACCATTTGGGTGGCTAATGTGTTTGTGCAGTTTACGGCGCTTTTAGTCTGCCTGGGGGCCTGGGTATTCACAGACCGTTCTTCCCTGGGGGCTGTCTTTAAGGTAGAACCCAAGTACATGCTTTTGGGGGGAGCCATCGGCGCTTTTATTACTTATACGGTAATCAAAAGCATGGATCTTTTAGGACCCGCCAGGGCGGTGATGCTGATTGTAATCGCCCAGCTCATCGTGGCTTATGTGATCGAGCTTTTGGGATGGTTTGGGGTGGAGAAGCAGCCCTTCGAGTGGCGCAAGGTGATCGGAATGCTGGTGGCGATTGTGGGGGTTGTGATTTTTAAGTGGGAGCGTTGAGGGACAGGGAGAAAGAGATTTTTTGGTTTGACAGAGAAAAGTATATTGGTTATAATATGCTTAACAAGGGAGCCGGAAGGTGAGTGCCGTTCACCCGACCCGGCGAAATATTAAGCTAAAAGTGATAGCCGTCTACTCTTCCAAAGTCAGGACGGCTATTTCTTATTTTTCAGATTCAGAATCGCGACAATTAAAAGTCCAACTGTCAAAATAACCATTTATATTTTCAATGTTCTGTGGTATCCCCTGACTTTCTATTGCTTCTGTTTGCTGCCGGGATATTTCGTCTGATTTTTCATTTGACTTTTTTCAGGTTTTCGTATTCAGAGTACCACATAAATCTTATATACACAACAGAAAAAATTTGTACTTGTCAATCTCCCCAATATATTTTACAATAAAAAAGTATCGTTATAAGGGGCTTTCTGCCAGGCAGAAAGGGGATAACGATGAAAAAGAAACTTAAGATTACCGCCGGCTTTTTGACAGTAATAGTCTGCGTCCTTTTGGGATGTGAAAAGAGGGAAAGGGAGCGGACGGAGCTTTTTCTGGAAGAGACGGAGGCCGGCGATGCTTTTTCCGGGCAGGGTGAAGCGGGAGAAAGCACGCCGGGGCCGGGGAGTTCGGAGGAGGATACGTCTGCAAAGGAGGCCGGAAAGGACAGCGGTTTGAGTATAAACTCCTCATCCGAGGGGAATATTCCAAAGCAGGGGCAGGCGGAAGAACAAACGCCTCAGACGCTTTCAGAGCCTGAGAGCTGTGTGGTACATATCTGCGGAGCAGTCAATGAGCCGGGAGTCTATACCTTAGAGAAGGGCGATCGGATTTACCAGGCAATCGAAAAGGCTGGAGGCTTTCGGCAGGACGCGGAGCAAAATTACTTAAACCAGGCGGATGTACTCTCTGACGGGATGAAAATTTATGTCCCCACTCAGGAAGAGGCGAGAGAGGCAGAAGAGGATCCTGTGTGGGTTACGCCCGGTGCGGAAGGGGCGGGAGCTCCAAAAGAACAGGGAACAGAGAACGCAGGAGAAAATCCTTTGTCAGTGAATATCAACACTGCGTCACAGGAGCAGCTATGCACCCTGCCGGGAGTAGGAAGCAGTAAAGCCAAAAGTATTATTGCCTACAGGGAGCAGAACGGCGCATATCAGAGAATAGAAGATATTATGAACGTGGAAGGGATCAAGGAAGGTGTGTTCCAAAAGATCAAGGATCACATCTCGGTTTCGTAAAGGAGAACATGAGTTTAAGATAGGGGAGGAGAGGGCATGGCAAAAAAGGTGCTGGTGGTAGACGATGAGAAGCTGATCGTGAAAGGGATCCGCTTCAGCCTGGAGCAGGACGGAATGGAAGTGGACTGCGCTTACGACGGTGAGGAAGCTTTGGAGAAGATCAAAAGCAAAGAGTACGATATTATTTTACTGGATGTGATGCTGCCGAAGCTTACCGGGTTTGAGGTCTGCCAGCAGGTCAGGGAATTTTCCACTGTGCCGATTGTGATGCTGACCGCCAAGGGGGAGGATATGGATAAGATTCTGGGTCTTGAATACGGTGCAGACGACTATATTATCAAACCCTTCAATATTCTGGAGGTGAAAGCCAGGATCAAGGCGATTATACGGCGAACCTCTCCCAAACCCAAAGAAGCCGCTCAAGTGGTAGAAAACGGGGATATGAAGCTTGACTGTCAGGGCAGAAGAGCCTATGCAGGGGGAAGGGAAATTAATTTAACCGCCAAGGAATTTGAACTTTTGGAGCTTTTAGTCGTAAATGCCAACAAGGTTTACAGCCGGGAAAATCTGCTGAAGCTGGTATGGGGGAACGATTATCCGGGGGATGTGCGCACCGTGGATGTGCATATCAGAAGACTGAGGGAAAAGATCGAGGAGAACCCCTCTGAACCCAGATATGTACACACCAAATGGGGTGTGGGGTATTACTTTGCTTAAAAAGCTGATTCGAAAGGCAGTAACGCCAAATGGTCAAAAAAATAAGTCTCTTTCTGATGAAATCAAAAATATGGCGGAGCCTTAAGGTGCGCCTGTTCATTATCATGTTTCTGATCGGGATGATCCCCGCGGTTTTGATGCGAGTGGGTATCCTTGAAAACTACGAAGACAGGGCTGTGGCTGTGCGCGTTTCGGATGTGCAGACACAGCTTCGGATCATTGCAAATCACCTGATTACATACAATTATCTGCAGGACACCTCATCGGAGGTGATCGGTGCGGAGTTAGAGCAGCTTTCCAATTTGTATAACGGAAGGGTGCTGATTATTAACGGAAACTTAAAGGTGGTGAAGGATACCTACGGCATCAGCGAGGGGAAAACCATCATATCCGAGGAAGTGATCCGCTGTATGAAGGGGAGCGGAACGGTGAGCTATGATCCGGTGAACCGTTTTATTGAAATTACCATCCCCATCGTGGAGACGGTTACGTTTCACCAGGCGGCGGAGGACGGCTCCACAAGCAGGGAAGTGGTGAGGGG
Organism: uncultured Lachnospiraceae bacterium; assembly: GCA_910579425.1. GTDB lineage: Bacteria > Bacillota > Clostridia > Lachnospirales > Lachnospiraceae > Suilimivivens. Next base: position 33,580 of record CAJTVL010000027.1, read on the forward strand.
CGTGATGCTCAACAGCGTTTCCACAGACACCATTGTCAATACGATGGATATTCTGAACCGGAAGGCCATGATCATGGAAAGTATTATGGTGATCTGTATCTTTGCCTTTGTGCTTATCCTGGTGCAGGCGATGGTACGGCCTTTTGAGCGGGTGACAAAGGCCATTAACGAGATGAAGGAGGGGTATCGGGACGAACCCATCTCGGTACCGGATTATCTGGAGACGGAGAATATTGTGGACGCCTTTAACAGCCTTCTTGAAAGAATGAAGGCGCTGGATGATTCCAGGCAGGAATTTGTGGCGAATGTGTCCCACGAATTAAAGACACCCATTACTTCCGTGAAGGTTCTTGCCGATTCCCTGCTGGCTCAGCCGGATGCCCCGGCGGAACTTTACAGGGAATTTATGGAGGACATTGCGGAGGAAATCGAGCGGGAAAATAAGATCATCAACGACCTGCTTGCCCTGGTCAAGCAGGATAAATCCGTGGCGGAGATGAATATCAGCGTGGTCAACTTAAACACCCTCACAGAGATTATCTTAAAAAGGCTCCGCCCTATTGCACGCAAAAAAAATATCGAGATCACCATGATCAGCAAGCGGCAGGTGACGGCGGAGGTGGATGAGGTGAAGCTCTCCCTGATCCTGACAAACCTGGTGGAAAACGCCATTAAATATAACCGGGAGCAGGGGAAGGTGGAGGTATCGCTGGATGCGGATCACCAGTTTTTTACCATTCAGGTGAAGGATACGGGAATCGGAATACCGGAGGAGAATTTAAGCCAGATCTATGAGAGGTTTTACCGGGTGGATAAGTCTCATTCAAGGCAGATCGGCGGTACGGGACTGGGGCTCGCCATTACCAGAAGCGCGGTTCTGCTTCACAGAGGCTCCATCAAGGCGGAGAGCACGGAGGGCGAGGGCACGACCTTTACGGTAAAGATTCCTTTAAGCAGAACTCTGGTTTCCGTGTGAGGAATGTCAGCGCATGGGAAGAGAGAGCGCAGGCCGCTGCGAAAATCGGTCTCAGGAAGCAGGTGTGATTGAGTATGAAAATAAAAAAAGCAGGGAATGGTCTTTTTCTCCTTTTGCTGATTGCTTTTGCCGTTTGGGGATGCGGGGAGCAGGAGGAGAAGGGCGCCGGAAAAGTGTATCATATTTACTATATCAACAAAGAGGAAACTGCGGTTCTTTCTCAGGAGTATGTGACGGAAACCACCGATACACAGATGCTTTTGGCGGAACTTTTAGAGCAGCTTGGAAAGGTTTCGGGGAAGCTGGAATATAAAACGCCGCTGTCGGACAATCTGCAGATTCTTTCCCACGCCATCACAGAGGATCAACTGATCTTAAGCTTTGACGAAAGCTATAAGCAGCAGGAGGTTACCACAGAGGTACTGGTGCGTGCGGCAATTGTCAGAACGCTGACTCAGATCGACGGGATCAAGTATGTGTCCTTCCAGGTGAAATCGGAGGATTTAACAGACGCCTATGGAGCGGTGATCGGGATGATGACTGCGGATATGTTTATCGATAATGCGGGGGACGAGATCAATACCTATGAGAAGGTAAAGCTGACCTTATATCTGGCCAACGAAACCGGGAACGGGCTGAAAACCGTGAGCCGTCCGGTGGTTTACAACAGCAATGTGCCCATGGAAAGGCTGGTAGTGGAACAGCTTTTTGCAGGCCCCTCCGAAAACGAGAAGGCTTATCCTGCCGTAAACCCTGATACCAAGATTCTCAGCGTGAATGTGAAGGACGGAGTCTGCTATGTGGATCTTGACAATATGTTTTTGACTCAGATTTATAATGTGACGCCGGAGGTGACGATTTATTCCATCACGAATTCTCTGGTGGAGCTGCCTAATATCAATAAGGTTCAGATTTCCGTAAACGGAGATACCAGCGTAAGCTACAAGGAAAATATGAGTCTTTCCACTGTGTTTGAGAGAAATCTGGAATTGGTAGAAAATGGAGGTTAGTTTGACTAATATCAGGAAGCGGCCGCTTTGCTCTGCCTGCCTGGCGGTCATTTTTCTCCTGTATTTGAGCGTCAGGCTCCGGCCTGTGCCTGAGCAGGATTATGGGGCGTTTCAGGGAAAAAGCGTTACCTTTACCGGGAAGGTATATGCCAGGGAAACGTCGCTCAGAGAACAGGAAGAGATACAGGTGCTGTACTTAAAGCAGGAAAAAGAAAATGCGGATCACTCCACGGCCCCGCCGGGCGAGAGGGTGATATGTTATTTAAAGGCCGGCGAAGAGGAGCCGGAGCTGGGGAGTGTCGTAAAAGTAAAAGGAAAGCTTTCGGCCTTTGAGAAAGCGTCAAATCCAGGGCAGTTCGATGCCTGTTCTTATTATCAGATTTTAAAAATATCTTACCGCATCAATCATGCGGAAATTTCAGCCAAAACCACAAGTGATCGGATTCTTTCGCAAAAGCTGTATCAGTTAAAGAAATTTTTCTCCGGAAAGCTTTCAGAGGCTCTGCCCGCAAAGGAGGCTTCCGTAATGCGGACCATGCTGTTAGGGGAAAAGAGCGGTATGGATCAGGAATTGAAGGCGCTTTACCAGCGAAACGGGATTGCCCATATCCTGGCCATCTCAGGGCTGCACATTTCCATGCTGGGAATGGGGCTTTACCGGCTTTTGAGAAAGTGCGCGGTTCCCATGAAAACGGCAGCGGCGCTGGCTATGGGATTTATGCTCCTGTACGGCGTAATGACAGGCTTTTCCGTCTCCTCCATACGGGCAGTGGTTATGTTTTCTCTGCGCATGCTCAGCGTTCTTGCAGAGAGAACCTATGACATGCTGACGGCCGCTGCCGTGGCGGCAGCGGGGATATTGATTGAACAGCCCCTCTATTTTTATCACAGCGGCTTTTGCTTTTCCTTTGGCTGTGTGCTTGGAATCGGGCTTTTACTGCCTGCCCTTACGGAGGAAAAACCCGGGGAGAACGAATTTGTCAGGAAAGGGAAAATCCATACCAGGCCCTTGGGGAGAGAAAAGCTTCTGCCCCTGGCAAAAGGCCTTTTGGGCAGCGCAGGTATGGCTGTGGTCACATTTCCCGTTTATCTGTGGTTCTATTTTCAATTTCCGCTCTACTGCGTTTTCCTGAATTTACTTGTGATTCCCCTTATGAGTTTTCTGGTGGGAGCAGGGCTTTTGCTTCTTGCGGTTCAGCTTCTGTGTCCCTTTTTGGGTGAGCCTTTTGTGCTGCTGATCGAAGGCGTGCTGTTTTTGTATGAGCAGGCCTGCCGGTTTTGCGACGGCCTGCCCGGAAATATTCTTACCTTTGGGCAGCCCTCGAAATGGCAGATGGCGGTTTATCTTCTCCTGCTGCTTTTGATTTTTCTTTTCCGGAAAAAGCTGGGGCTTGCTCTGCGGTGGGGGCTTGCCCTTCTGGCAGTGCTGTTTTTGATTTACCGGCCCGCAGACGGGTTGAAAATCACTTTCCTGGATGTAGGGCAGGGGGACTGTATTTATATTGAGAATGACAACGGGGACTGTTATCTGGTAGACGGCGGAAGTTCCTCCGTGAGCCGCGTGGGGAATTACCGCATTCTTCCCTTTTTAAAATCCCGGGGAGCCTCATCTTTGGAGGCTGTCTTTGTGACCCACCCGGACGAGGATCACTGCAGCGGAATAAGGGAACTTCTGGAAACGGGGAAGGAGCAGGGAATCCGGGTGAAAAATCTGGTGCTGCCGGATGTTGCAAAGAAGGCAAGGTCGGAAGGGTATCTTACCCTGGCAGAGTCTGCCCGAAAAGCTGGGATTCCGGTCACTTATCTCAGCAAAGGACAAGTGCTGAAAAATAACCGGCTTACCCTTGCCTGCCTTCATCCGGAAAAGAAGGAAGGAGCTTTGGAGCCAAACGAATATTCTGTTGTGCTGGAGGTTTCTTACGGGAATTTCAGCGCGCTTTTGACAGGGGATGTTGAAGGGGAGGGCGAAAGGCAGCTTTTGGAGGAGCTTGGAAAAAGGCCCGTCCGGGGGAGGGTCACTGTCCTGAAAGTCGCTCATCACGGCTCCAAAAACTCTACGCCCGTTTCTTTTCTGGAAAGAGAAAGGCCCCTGTATGCTGTGATTTCCTGTGGAGAGAGGAATTCCTACGGACATCCCCATGAGGAGCTCCTTAAGCGGCTTGAAAATTGCGGTGCAGAAATACTGATAACTTGGGAAAGCGGTGCAGTGTGCTTCTGCACGGACGGAAAGAGGGTTAGGGTGGAGGAATTTCTGATCTCTTCCGGCGGCACTTTGACTGCCCCGTAAAGAGTGATACGATTGACAATTTCACGGCCGGAGAATATGATAAGAAAAGAGGTGAAACATGCAGCGCTTAATTCAGGACATCAAAACAGGGAACTTTAACCAGATCTATCTTTTGTACGGGGAAGAGGCCTATCTTCGCAGGCAGTACCGGGACAGGCTTAAGGAAGCGATCATCGGCGACGATACCATGAATTATCATTATTACGAGGGGAAAAATATTGCCGTGGGCGAAGTCATTGACCAGGCCCAGACCCTTCCCTTTTTTGCCGAAAAGAGGCTGATTCTTGTGGAAAACAGCGGCCTTTTTAAAAGCGGCGGGGAAGCCCTGGCGGATTATTTGAAGGAACCGGCTCCCACTGCATACTTTGTGTTTGTGGACACGGAGGTGGATAAGAGAAGCCGTCTGTACAAGAGAGTCCAGTCGGGGGGATGTGCGGTGGAGTTTACGGTCCAGGATGAGGCCATATTGAAACGCTGGATATTGGGAATGGTCAAAAAGGAAAATAAAAAGATTTCCGGCCAGGCACTGGATTTTTTCCTGGAAAAGACAGGCACTGACATGGAGAATATCTGCAGGGAAGCAGAAAAGCTTTTTTGCTACTGCCTTGATAAGGAGGCCATAGCCGTCGCTGATATTGACGCCGTCTGTACCAAAAGACTGAGCAATCATATCTTTGATATGGTAAGCGCCATAGCCGAAAAAAAGCAGAAAAAGGCGCTGGAACTGTATTATGAGCTTCTTGCCCAGAAGGAGCCGCCCATGCGGATTATTTTCCTGATCGCCAGGCAGTTTAATCTGCTTTTGCAGGTGAAGGAGCTTTTGGGAAAAGGCTATTCCAACAAAATGATCGGCGAAAAGGTGGGGCTGCCGGGGTTTGTTGCGGGAAAGTATGTAACCCAGGCCTCCCGTTTTAAGACAGAAGAGCTCCGGGAAGCCATGGAGGCCTGTGTGGAGACGGAGGAAGCGGTAAAAACCGGAAAAATGAATGAAACCATGGCAGTAGAAATGCTGATTATCGGATATAGTTCGTAAGGAGGAACATGAAAAGCAGACTGACAACACTGTGTTACATTGAAAAAGACGACAGGTATCTGATGCTGCATCGGATTTATAAGAAAAAAGATATGAACAAAGACAAGTGGATCGGCGTGGGAGGACATTTTGAGGAGGGCGAAAGCCCGGAGGACTGCCTTCTGCGGGAGGTAAAGGAGGAAACGGGGCTTACGCTGAAGGCCTTCCGCATCCGTGGAATCGTAACCTTTTGCGCTGAGGGCGGGCTGACGGAATACATGTGCCTTTACACCGCGGACGACTTTGAGGGAACCCTTAAGGAGTGCGATGAGGGAAAGCTGGAATGGGTGGAGAAGGAGAGGATTGACGGCCTGGAGCTTTGGGACGGCGATCGGCTTTTCTTTGATCTGCTTGGGAAAGAGACGCCGTTCTTTTCCTTAAAGCTCTGTTACGGCAGGGACGGCACATGGAACCGGGCCGTGTTGAACGGACAGGAATTAGAGCTGTTTGATTTGTGCAGAGAGGACGGGACGCCCACAGGCCGCGTGAAAGAGAGAAGCATGGTACACCGGGACGGAGACCTGCACAGGACTGTTCATATCTGGGTGGTCAGAAAAAGGGCTGACGGCGGATTGGATGTGCTTTTGCAAAGGCGCAGCAAAGACAAGGATACCTACCCGGACTGCTATGACATATCCTCCGCAGGCCATGTGAAGGCCGGGGATGATTACGAGGCTTCCGCCCTGCGGGAGCTTGAGGAGGAACTTGGAATTTGTGCGGAGGAAGGGGATCTGCGGCTGATTGGTTTCCATGAAGGCTGTGCTTCCTCTTCTTTTTGGGGGAAGTCCTATAAAAATTGGGAGATCAGCGCGGTTTATCTCTATGAGAAGCCTGTAGAAGAAAGCAGCCTGCGCCTTCAGGAAAGTGAAGTGGAAGAGGCGGTTTTCATGGACTATGCAAGGGTGCTTGAGGGGATGAAAGACGGCAGCCTGAAAAACTGCATTTACCCGGAGGAATTCAGACTGATCAAAAAGGCCCTGGAGCCAGGATACACGTCTCGGGATGTTAGAATCAAAGAAATATACAAATAGTTGAATATAGCTAGTTGACAAATACCCTAAGGGGGTATATTATGTATTTGACAAATATACCCCCTTAGGGTATTTTGCCTTATAGGAAACCGCGCCCAAAGGCGCAAATATTTACAAGGAGTAATGATCATGTCCCAAACAGCAGATACTATCAAGGATGAAAGCAATTGCCATGGCAATTGTAATTGCTGCCGTACCAAACAGACACCGAGAGAGGAAGGGCAGCGCAGGCAGCTTCAAAACCGTTTAAACCGTATGATCGGCCAGTTGGGCGGTATCAGCCGGATGCTGGAGGAGAACCGCTACTGCGGTGATATTCTCACCCAGGTTGCTGCGGTGGAGAGCGCTCTGCAGAGCTTTGGATATATTGTTCTTCAGGAACACATGGAGACCTGTGTGGCCCAGGAGGTTCGAAAGGGCAATGACCAGATCCTGGAGGAAGCGGTTGAGTTGATGAAGAAATTAAAGTGAAAGAGCTGAAAAAGGAGCTTGATTGGTGATGAAGAAACAGAAATTTTCGGTCACAGGCATGACCTGTTCCGCCTGCTCTTCCCATGTAGAAAAGAGTGTGCGAAAGCTCTCGGGGATGGAGCAGGTAACGGTCAATCTGCTGACCAACAGTATGCAGGTAGTATATGATGATACATTCTGTAAAGAGGATACCATCATCGAAGCGGTAGAAAAAGCCGGCTATGGCGCCAGCCTGGCAGGAAATGACGAAAAATCGGCAAAAAATCGAAATGATCAGGATTTAAGCCGGTCGGGTCAGGGCACGACGGGCCAGGACACTGCCGGGCGGGAAGCCCTGAAAGGAAAAGCGGCAAATAAGGAAATGAAGAGCAGGCTGATCATTTCCATTGTGTTTATGGTTTTGCTGATGGGTGTGTCCATGCATCACATGTTTTTTATGTGGCTGCATCTGCCTGTGCCGGAATTTTTGATGAGACTCTTTCACGGGAACGAAAATGCGCTGACCTTTGCCTTTACTCAGCTTTTGCTGACCCTGCCCATCCTTTATGTAAACCGGAAATATTATCAGACCGGCTTTAAAACCCTGTTTCACTTGAGCCCCAATATGGACAGCCTGATTGCCATCGGGTCAGGGGCGGCGCTGGTGTACGGCGTTTTTGCCATTTACCGCATCGGGTATGGCCTTGGACACGGGGATCAGGCCTTAGTGTCAAGGTATGCCTCCGACCTGTACTTCGAGTCTGCGGGAATGATTCTGGCCCTGATTACAGTGGGAAAATACATGGAAACCCGTTCTAAGGGCAAAACCAGCGAGGCAATCCAAAAGCTGATGGATCTTTCTCCCAAAACGGCAATTCTGTTATCGGAGGACGGTGAGGAAAGGGAGGTTCCTACCTGGCAGCTTGCAAAGGATGATTTGTTTATTGTTAAACCCGGGAGCCTTGTGCCGGCAGACGGCATTGTGGTGGAGGGGACCTCCAGCATTAACGAGGCGGCGATTACCGGGGAGAGTATTCCGGTGGAGAAACAGCCCGGGGACAGTGTGGTCTCGGCCACCATGAATAAAGCCGGGCGGCTGGTATGCCGGGCAGTGAAGGTGGGAGAGGACACCACCCTTTCCCAGATTATCCGTCTGGTGGAGGAGGCTTCCTCCTCCAAGGCGCCGATTGCGAAGCTGGCGGATCAGATTGCGGGGATTTTTGTCCCCGCGGTGATGGGAATTGCGCTGGTTACTTTTCTGGTATGGCTCCTTGCGGGAGGCGGCTTTGAGGCGGCTATGTCCAGCGCCATTGCCGTGCTGGTCATTTCCTGTCCCTGTGCCCTGGGGCTTGCCACTCCTGTGGCGATTATGGTGGGAACCGGCGTGGGAGCCAAAAACGGGATTCTGATTAAGTCGGGGGATGCCCTGCAGACGGCTCAGAATATAGACACTGTGGTACTGGACAAAACCGGAACCATTACGGAAGGTAAGCCCAGGGTTACGGATGTGCTGACTTATGACAGGGAGCTTACCCCTTCCCGGGTCCTTTCCTATGCCGCTGCCATTGAAAAGCCCAGCGAGCATCCGCTTGCAGACGCCGTTGTAAACGAGGCTGCGGCAAAAGGCGTTCCCATTCCGGGAGTCCGGGAGTTCCAGGCTGTTTTCGGAAAAGGGGTGATGGGAAGCTGTGAGGGAAAAAGGTGTTTGGCCGGAAATGCGGCTTTCCTTAAGGAAAACGGAATTGCTCTCACGCCGGAGCAGGAAAAAGCTATGGAAAAGCTCTCCGGCGAGGGCAAAACCCCTCTTTTGTTTGCCGCAGGGAAGGCTCTTTCGGGAATCATTGCGGTTGCGGATACCGTGAAAGACAGCTCTGTCACGGCCATCCGGGAGCTCCGCGACATGAATATTCAGGTGGTAATGCTGACCGGTGACAATAAGCGTACCGCCGCTGCAGTGCAGAAGAAGCTGGGCATCAACCGGGTGGCTGCAGAGGTTTTGCCAAAGGATAAAGAAAAGGAAATCCGAAGGCTCCGGCAGGAGGGCAGAAAGGTAGCCATGATCGGGGACGGCATCAACGACGCCCCTGCCCTGGCGGCGGCGGATGTGGGAATCGCCATCGGAGCAGGAACCGATGTGGCCATTGACAGTGCTGATATTATCCTGATGAAAAGCAGATTGACCGATGCGGTCACGGCAATCCGCTTAAGCCGTGCGGTGATCCGCAATATCAAGGAAAATCTTTTTTGGGCTTTCTTTTACAATTCCATAGGAATCCCGCTGGCGGCGGGGGTTCTTTATCCGGCCTTCGGTATCCGGTTAAATCCCATGTTCGGCGCCGCCGCCATGAGTCTGAGCAGTCTCTTTGTGGTGGGAAACGCCTTGCGGCTGCGGGGCTTTAAGGCCGGGGAGCGGGGCCCGGCTCATGAGGCGGAGGCAGAAGACGGCGCAGCAGAGGCATGGGAAAACGCAGAGGCAGGAGAAAATGCATGCCCAGGTCAGGAGATAGAAAAAAACAGTAAAATAGAAGAAAAACAGGAGGAAAGAAATATGAACAAGACAATGATCATTGAGGGAATGATGTGCGCACACTGCACCGGGAGAGTGCAGAAGGCCTTAGAGGCAGTTGAGGGCGTTGAGAGCGTTGTCATGAGCCTGGAGGAGAAAAGCGCGGTGCTTACCTTAAGCAGCAAGGTGGAGGACGAGGCGCTTAAGGCAGCGGTGGCAGAGGCCGGATATGAGGTAACGCAGATCCGCAGCTAAGCCCGGGAGCCGGGAGGCTCCGGGACATTTTTCAAAGCGCCTTTTTCACGGAGATTGCCTTCATGGGACACATTTCCTGGCAGCAAAAGCAGGAAATACACCCTTTTTTGCGGAACACCGCTTTTTTGGCAGGCTTTGTGGAGGAGGCGCTGTTTTTTTCTGCAATCCTGATCACATGAGCGGGGCAGCTTTCCGCGCACTTTCCGCAGCCTATGCACTTTTTTTGATCGAGCTGAGGATAGGATTTAAACAGGCGCCCTGCAAAAAAGAGAAAGGGCTTGCGAAGGAATCCGGGCAGATTGCCGGTAAAGTCCAGGTTCTTCGTGTCCGGAAGCAGGAAAGGGGTAAGATTTTCAGGAACCGGATCTCCTGCAAGCTCAATTTCATCCGGTCTGGCAAGCCCGGCTTCCACCGCCTGACGGATCATCTCGATTTTCATGGGATCCAGCTTCATCAGTCCGGCGGCAAAGTAATCCTGGGTATACAAATCCCGGGCTCCCAGGAGCATATAAAGAGGATGGGAGGTGCCTCCTGTGGGACCGTTTCCCTCCATGGCATCGATGGCGTCAATGATGGTGAGCTGCGGATTTACCGTCTGGGCAAGTTCCAGAAGCATTCTGGAAAAGTCCGGAAGCTTTGGCCAGCGGTAGTGGAGCTGAGGCTTTTCCAGTCCCGGAATCACACCGAAAAGGTTTTTGATGCCGCCGGAGTAACCGGTCATGGCGTGGGTCTTCAGCTTGCAGACATTGATGACATAATCGGCCCTGGCCACAGGCGTGATAATGTGGAAGGAATGATTGGCAAAGCCCGGAGGGCAGGATACGTTCTGAGCGGAAAAGTCCATATTAAGGCGAAGCTGTGGCTCAAGCTGCTTCATGCCGCAGACGTTGTAAATATTTTTCATATATTCTGTATTGTAAAGACCGCCGGAGCTCTCCGCAAGGGTGATGTCCCGGACGCCCTGTTCTCTGAGCCAGCGGACCAGAGCCTGAATCACCAGGGGATGGGTGGTGACAGGAGCGTCCGGTTTTTTGGCCATGATCAGGTTGGGTTTGATGACCACCTTCAAATCAGGGCGCATGTCGTCGGCGATCCCAAGAGCGTCAAGGGTTCTGCAGATGGCGGGGTAGATCAGTTCTTCTTTGTATTCGGGTACATATTGCAGGGTTTGCAGCATAAAGGTTTCCTTTCTGTGTTAAAGTGTAAGCTCATTTTATCATGTTAAAAAGTGTTTGAAAAGCAGAATGGGGTTATTGTGGACAAGGACAGACAAAAAATATATAATGGGAAACAAAGCGGCAAGGAGGAAAAGGAAAATGGGATTAATCAGGGCAATTACCAGCGCAGCGGGAGGCGTTTTGGCCGATCAGTGGAGGGAGTATTTTTACTGTGACTCTCTCGATACGGAGACCTTGGTAGTAAAAGGCAAAAAGCGCATCGGAAAAAGGAGCGGAGGAAACAATAAAGGAGAGGAGAACATTATTTCCAACGGTTCCCTGGTTGCTGTCAATGAAGGACAGTGCATGATCATTGTGGATCAGGGAAAGGTGGTGGAGTTCTGCGCCCAGGCAGGAGAATATACCTACGATATGTCCACGGAGCCCAGTCTGTTTTACGGAAATCTGGGAGAAAACTTAAAAAAGACATTTGAAACGGTAGGCAGGCGTGTGAGCTTTGCAGGAGATAACGCCAGAGATCAGAGAGTTTATTTTTTTAACACCAAGGAAATTATGGGGAATAAATACGGTACCGTAAACCCCGTTCCTTTCCGGGTGACGGATCAGAATATCGGTCTGGATGTGGATATTTCCATCAGGTGTAATGGGGAGTATTCCTACAGAATCAGCGATCCCCTTCTGTTTTATACCAACGTGTGCGGCAATGTGACAGGGGATTACAAAAAAAGAGAGATTGACAGCCAGCTCAAGACAGAGCTTATGACGGCGCTCCAGCCGGCCTTTGCCAGGATTTCTGCTATGGGAGTCCGCTACAGCGCCATCGCGGCACACACCATGGAGCTGGCGGATGCGTTAAATGAAGTGCTTTCGGCAAAATGGGCCAGACTTCGGGGGATCGAGATTGTGTCCTTTGGAGTCAATTCCATCAAGGCCTCCCAGGAGGACGAGGCCATGATCAAGGAGCTGCAAAGGAGGGCGGTGTATACCAATCCAAACATGGCAGCAGCAACTCTGGCGGAGGCCCAGGCGGAGGCCATGAAGTCGGCGGCGGCCAACAGGCAGGCGGGCCCTGTGATGGCCTTTGCGGGTATGAATATGGCGGCCCAGGCAGGAGGGATGAACGCCCAGCAGTTGTTTCAGATGGGACAGCAGGGGGCTTCGAACCGGGGCGGTCAGGCCGCTGGGACGTCCTACGGTCAGGCAGACGGGGCAGATCCCGGCCAGGCCGGTTTCGCAAAAGGAGCGGCCTCTCAGGGAGACGAAAGCCGGAATGCCGGATGGACCTGTACCTGCGGACAAACCGGAAATACAGGGAAATTCTGCTCGGAATGCGGAGCCAAAAGGCCGGATCAGGAGGGCTGGGTCTGCGCCTGCGGCGCGGTGAACAAGGGCAAATTCTGTTCCGAGTGCGGGGCCAAAAAGCCTGCGGGAGAGCCTTTGTACCAATGCGATAAGTGCGGCTGGAGGCCGGAAGATCCCGGGAATCCGCCCAGGTTCTGCCCGGAGTGCGGCGACCCTTTTAACGAGGAGGATAAATTAGATTAATGAGCATATACGATACTTTAAACGAACAGCAGAAGAAAGGGGTCTTTACCACTCAGGGGCCGGTTCTTCTGCTGGCCGGGGCCGGTTCGGGGAAAACCCGGGTGCTGACCCACAGGATTGCCTACCTGATTGATGAACTGGGGGTAAATCCCTGGAATATTATGGCCATCACTTTCACCAATAAGGCTGCCGGGGAGATGAAGGAGAGGGTGGAAAAGCTGGTGGGCATGGGCTCGGACAGCATATGGGTCACCACCTTTCACTCCACCTGTCTGCGGATTCTCCACCGCTACGGAGACAGGCTGGGATATGAGAATAATTTTACGGTTTACGATACGGACGATCAGAAGTCTGTGATGAAGGAGATCTGCAAACGGCTTCAGATCGACCCCAAAAAGCTGAAGGAGAGAAGTATTCTCTCCGCCATTTCCGCGGCAAAGGATGAGCTGATTACTCCGGAGGAATATGAAAAAAATTCTCCGGGGGATTTTCGGATGCAGCAGATCGCCCAGGCCTACAAAGAGTATCAGGCTGCCCTGAAAAAGAACAACGCCATGGATTTTGACGACCTGATTGGGAAGACGGTGGAGCTCTTTCGGCAGGATCCGCAGGTGCTGGAGGGGTATCAAAAGCGGTTTAAATATATTATGGTGGACGAATATCAGGATACCAATACCGCCCAGTTTGAACTGATACGGCTTCTGGCGGACGCCCATCACAATCTCTGCGTGGTGGGGGACGACGACCAGTCGATTTACAAGTTCCGGGGAGCAAACATCCGAAATATCCTGGATTACGAAAAGGTATACCCGGAGGCAACGGTGATCCGGCTGGAACAAAACTACCGTTCTACCCAGAACGTGTTGGATGCGGCCAATGCGGTGATCCGCAACAACGTGGGCCGCAAATCCAAAACCCTCTGGACAGACAGAGGACAGGGCAGTCCCATCCATTTTATGGAGTTTATGAATGCCTTTGAGGAGGCGGAGTTCATTGTAGACGATGTGGCCAGGAAGGTCAGGGAGGGAAGGGCGCGCTACAGCGACTGCGCCGTGCTTTTCCGCACCAACGCCCAGGCCAGGCTTTTGGAGGAACGCTTTATTGTGGAGGGCATCCCCTACAATGTGGTGGGAGGCACGAATTTTTACGCCAGAAAAGAAATCAAGGACATGCTTTCCTACCTGAAAACCATTGATAACGGTCAGGATGATCTGGCTGTAAAGCGGATTATCAATGCGCCCAGAAGGGGAATCGGAGCAGCCACTATCCTGAAGGTTCAGGACTATGCGGATCTGCGGGAGATCAGTTTTTATGACGCCCTGCGTCAGGCGGAGGATATTCCCGGCCTTGGAAGAAGCGCCGTGAAGCTAAAGGGCTTTGTGAATATGATTCAGGTTTTCAGAAGTAAGCAGGAATTTTATGGGCTGGGGGATCTGATCAGGGATATTATCGAAACCACCGGCTATGTCAGGGAGCTTGAGCTCTCCGATGATGAGGATGCGGAGGGCAGGATCGAAAATATCGACGAGCTGATCAGCAAAATCGTGTCCTTTGAGGAGATACATAATCAGCCCACCCTTCGGGAATTTCTGGAGGAGGTTGCCCTGGTGGCGGATATTGATAATGTGGAGGGCGGCAGCGATAAGGTGCTGCTCATGACTCTTCACAGTGCAAAGGGGCTGGAGTTTCCCCATGTGTATCTGGCAGGAATGGAGGACGGGGTTTTTCCCAGCTATATGACTATTGCCTCCGATGACCCGGAGGAGATAGAGGAGGAGCGCCGTCTGGCCTACGTGGGAATTACCAGGGCAAAGGATGATCTAACCCTTTGTTATGCAAAACTGCGGATGATCCGGGGAGAGACCCAGATGAATGCGGTGAGCCGCTTTGTGCGGGAAATCCCTCAGGAGCTGCTGGACAACAGGCCGTTCTCCCCGGGAGTGCGCTATGAGAGAGAGACCCGGGAGGAAAGCTCTTTCGGTGGCTCCTTCGCCGGCTCATCCGGCGCTTTTGTAAAACCCAGAGCAGCGTCGGGCCCCAGGAAAACAGCTGCGGAAAACAAGCCCTTTATAGCAGGCGGAGGAATCGGAGCCCTGCACGCGGCGGGGATTACCAAAGGGGCAGGCGCAGTTTCCGGCGGACGGCCGGATTATGATGCCGGAGACCGGGTAAAGCACATCAAATACGGGGAAGGGACTGTCACGGAGCTGGAGCCTGGGCCGAGAGATTACAAGGTTACAGTGGATTTTGACGACGCGGGCCAGAAAATTATGTATGCCGCCTTTGCCAAATTAGAGCGGATATAGGAAAAAAATTGGTAAATTTTTTAAAAGGGAGTAGTCAAAATTTGCATTAAATGTTATATTATAATGCAAGAGGGTAATAATAATCCAAAGCAGGTATTGCAGGAAAGGGAGGCATACACAATGAATACATGGAACAGGATTGAGGAATTGATGGATTTTGTCAAAACCCATGATATTAAGGAATTAAAGGATTACTGGAATCATAAGGAAGATGAGAAGAGATGCAACACGATCTTGTGGGTGTTGGCCATCATCGGCGCAGTGGCAGCAGTAGCGGCAATCGCCTATGCGGTTTACCGTTATCTGACACCGGATTATCTGGAAGATTTCGATGATGATTTTGACGATGACTTCGAGGACGATTTTTTTGAGGATGAGGAGGACGAGGCGGAGGAGAAGCCTGAGAAGTCCGAATCTGCCGCAGAGGAAGAGAAGGCTGAGTAATTCCGGCATCTGCAGACTGACTGCAGAGTTTCAAAATCAAATTATAACAGAAAGTGGGATGTGCGAAAGGCGCGCATCCCATTTTTTAAACATAAGAATATGCGGTGAAGTCCGGCATCCGTTGTTTTAAACATAAGGATGTCTGGCAAAGTCCGGCATCCGTTGTTTTTGACATAAGGGCAGTTTGCGAGGCATGACGGCCGTTGTTTAGAAGAGGAATTGAGATGAAAAAGGGACAGACGTTAACGGGAATCGTGGAAAGAGTGGATTTCCCCAACAAGGGGATTGTGACAACGCAGGAGGGAAGCTGTACGGTAAAAAATGTCCTGCCCGGGCAGAAGGTCACTTTTGTGGTGCAGAAAAAGAGAAACGGGCGGGCGGAGGGCAGGCTTTTGCAGGTGGAGGAGGCTTCTCCCGTGGAGGTTCCAAGCCCCTGCCCCCACTTTGGGGAATGCGGAGGCTGTCTGTATCTGTCTCTGCCCTATGAGCAGCAGCTTCAAATCAAGGAGCGGCAGGTAAAAAAACTTCTGGATAGCGTGCTTTCCGGGCAGGCCCGGGAATGGGAGTTTGAGGGGATTTTGGAAAGCCCCAGGCAGTTGGGCTACCGGAACAAGATGGAGTTTTCCTTTGGGGATGAGTATAAGGGAGGACCGCTTTCTCTGGGAATGCACAAGAGAGGCAGCTTTTATGATATTGTGACCACCCAGAGCTGTCAGATTGTGGATGAAGATTACCGCAGGATCCTTGCTTTTACCAGAGCCTACTTTGAGGGAAGCAGCTTTTTTCACCGGCTTACCCACATCGGTTATCTGCGCCATCTTCTGGTGCGGAAAGCGGCCAGGACAGGGGAAATCCTGATTGCCCTGGTGACCACCTCCCAGCAGGAGGCAGGCTCCTTGAAAGGCTGGAAGGAAGGGCTTTTGCAATTGGGGCTGCAGGGGAAAATAGCGGGCATTTTGCATATTGTGAATGACTCCGTGGCGGATGTGGTGCAAAGCGATCTGACGCAAATCCTTTACGGGAAGGATTATTTCTATGAGGAGCTGCTGGGGCTTAGGTTTAAGATTTCGGTTTTTTCTTTTTTCCAGACAAACTCCCTTGGGGCGGAGGTTTTGTATGAGAAGGTCAGGGAATATATCGGGGATTTGGGCGGTTCCAGGGAGGAAGAAGGGACAGAGAGCTGGAAGGGAAAGGTGGTTTTCGATCTTTTCAGCGGGACGGGAACCATTGCCCAGCTTATGGCGCCTGCCGCCGGGAAGGTAATCGGAGTGGAAATCGTGGAGGAGGCGGTGGAAGCCGCCAGAAGGAACGCGGAATTAAACGGCCTTACAAACTGTGAATTTATTGCCGGGGATGTGCTCAGGATATTGGACGGGATCGAAGAAAGGCCGGACCTGATCATTTTGGACCCGCCGAGGGACGGGGTTCATCCAAAGGCCCTTGGCAAGATCATTGATTACGGAGTGGAGAGGATGGTTTATGTCTCCTGTAAGCCCACCAGCCTGGTGAGGGATTTGGAGGTGTTTCTGGAGAGGGGGTATGTGGTGGAGAAAGCGGTTGCTGTGGATATGTTTCCTTGGACGAGCGGGGTGGAGACTGTCGTGTCTTTAAGCCGCATAAAATAAGGTTTTTCAAGGATTTAGATGGTGTAAAAATAGGTGGTTTGCCACCGATTTGCCACCAGTTCAGAGCGATACTGGCCCAAAATAAGAAAGAGGACTGAACAACGCTGAATTTTGTTGCCAGTCCTCTTTTTTGACATTATGAGGTTTTCCGCTATGCAAACCATACGTACACGGGGCAGGTCTGATTCTACACATTTCTGGATAGGAACAATGCGCTGCATATCATTCCCTTTTTCGTCAACTTCTTTTTTCAGGACGTGGATCGTATAGTATTCCCCGTACTTTAGCTCATTTTTTAGCTGTGCGGTGCGCTCCTGCTTTAATGCCTGATACAGGGTATCACCAAATTTCACGGTACGCATGGAAGATGCGGTTTTTGTAGTAGTGAAATACCATGAGGAACGCATTTCTTTTTTCCCACTTTGGTCTATTTCACATACTGCATAGGGTTAGCTGCAAGGTAATGCAAAGGTTCGACAGCATAATCCAGCGCGGCACGAGATACAGACAATATTTTGCTTATATGGCTTTTGGCAAGTCCAGTCATTTTCAGATCATTGGCAAATTCCTGCAAGGAAGCGGCAGTGAGGGCTTTCAAACGATATTTGCCAAAGCGTGGTTTTAATTGGCCCTCCATGATGTTCAAGTAACCCATCTGTGTGTTGTATTTCAGGTTTGGTTTGTGCTGGAACATCTGCCGGAAACAAAGATGTCCGACAGTGAATTATCCCGGCTGGCTCCATGGGCTCCAGATGTCATCAGCAAGTGCTCCGGTACAATGTAGAGTAAAATGCCTGCGTTTTGCAAGGCGATATAGAGTAAAATACTTGCAGT
Organism: uncultured Lachnospiraceae bacterium; assembly: GCA_910579425.1. Classification (GTDB taxonomy): domain Bacteria; phylum Bacillota; class Clostridia; order Lachnospirales; family Lachnospiraceae; genus Suilimivivens. Next base: position 51,099 of record CAJTVL010000027.1, read on the forward strand.
TCCTACAGTTTATTATGTAGGGGCTGCTTTATTTTATCCATTTGTAAGATTACTAAGCGCTTACGGATGTCCGGCATCCAGTCCGAGGATCTGCCCATCTGTTCACAGACTGCTTTCAAGCCAACGCCGGGGCTACATTCAATGATCAGTTCATCATGGACGTGTCCGACGATGAAGGAGTGCTGGAGGGTTTTCATAGCATAGCAGAGTATGTCGCGGCTGATGGCCTAGACGATATTCTCCACGAACTTCGGACCGTAGGATTCGATGCGTTCCCACTTTTTTGTAGAGCCAACGCCTTCATAGGTGACGGATTTTCCGCCGAACTGATTGGTACCGAGCCGGAGTTTCACATATGCAAGCCTGCGTCCGGAGGGGAGCTGGATGAAGAGCATTTCGCTTTTGTAAAAGAACTTGATACCGCGTACTTCTATAGGGATCCGCTTTGTGATTGCCGTTTTGACGGCGTGGTCAACATCCCGCCAAAAGGCTGAGATCATAGGATTGGAACTGCGCCAGGCATTTACAAGGAGATGAAGGTCTTCTTCCGGAAGTCCCATTTCGAGGGCACCCATCGAGATCAGGGCACCGACAGAACCGCCGTATCCGAGAGCCAATTCTGCGATTTTTCCATTCTGCCTGAGATAGCCGTTGACACCGTGCTTTTCTACGGGCACACTGAACATCTGAGAAGCACTGGCACAGTAGATGTCGTTTCCTTCCGCAAATACTTTGGAACACCAGGTCTCACCGGCGAGGTATGCAAGGACTCTGGCTTCAATAGCCGAGAAGTCGCTGACGATGAACTTATATCCGGGACGGGGAACGAAGGCGGTTCTGATAAGTTCCGACAAGACTGAAGGAACCGAATCATAAAGAAGATATTGTGATCCCTTTTTATATCGGCGGTGACATGATCGATGAGATCGTGGTCACAGCTCAGCAGAGAATGAATTTGAGAAGTGGAGGCAGGTAAGATGGCTCATATGCAGTATCTTGTTTTTAACAATGAGAACATCCCGAAGCCTGCCTCTTATTCTGTGAGTTTATCGGATGTAGAGGCGGACAGCGGCGGTGTTACGGAAGCGGGTACCACGCAGATGTATATTGACGGGTATCAGGTGAAGCTGGTTTCCGATACGTCGTATGGTTCACTTTGGGAGGTTTCTCTCACATTGAAAGAGTTCTGATGGCAATTTGTTAGTGACAAAAATGTCACTTTATAGTATAATGGTGTCACTTTGAGAAGTGGAGGGGCATCATGAATCTGGGAAAAGAAACGGAAACTCTTGAATATAAGAAAACGACTGGAGAAATGAAAGAAGCCATGGTTTCGATTTCGTCAATTTTAAATAAACATGGCATAGGCACATTGTATTTTGGGGTAAAACCAAGCGGCGATGTTATTGGGCAGGATGTCTCAGAGTCATCATTAAGGGATGTTTCCAGAGCAGTATATGAGAGTATCAGGCCTCAAATATATCCTGCTATTGAAGAGATTGTGCTGGATCAGAAGCATCTGATAAAGGTAGAATTCAGCGGCGAAAATGCCCCATATTCCGCAGCAGGAAGATATTATCTGAGAACGGCTGATGAAGACAGGGAAGTCACGCCTGATGAATTAAAGGCTTTCTTTGTTGCTAATAAATATCGGGAATTATGGGAAAAGGGCAAGTCGAACACGACAGCAAAACAAATCGATAGACCAGCAATCAAATCATTTTGGCAAAAAGCTGTTTCGGCAGGAAGATTACCGAATGGAAGATATACCTGCCCGGCTGTTTTGAAAAGATTTGGACTTGTTTGCGATGACCATTTAACAAATGCCGGAGAAGTACTTTTCGGAAACACTCATCCAATTCCGCTGAAAGCTGGGATATTCGCGACAGATGAGAAGCTGACATTCCTTGATATGCAGCTGTTTGAAGATAATATCTATAATTTGTTGAATATCTCGGAAAAATATATCTTAAAAAATATTCGATGGAGAAGTGAGATAACCGGAACGGAAAGGGAGGAAATCCCTGAAATTCCTGTGGCTGTAATCAGGGAGGTGTTGGCAAATGGTTTCGCGCATGCAATATATAATGGCCGGACAACCCATGAGATATGCATTCATCCGGGCATGATCACTGTTTACAGCCCTGGGGAATACGCAAGTAAACATAAGCCTGAGGAATACATGAAGGATAATATTGAATCGGAAATCAGAAACGCCGCGATTGCTAAAATTTTGTATTTGAGCAAATCCATAGAGCAGTTTGGCAGCGGATTCAAAAGGATTAACAGCTTGTGTAGCGATGCTGGTATCAAATATTCCTATGAGAACAGAGAGAATGGATTTAAGTTTGTCATCTACAGGCCAGAGCTTCAAAGTGACATTCCAAGTGTCACTTTGGATGTCACTTTGAGCGGAACGGAGATGGCGGTCCTTGCTATTTTGAAGCAAAAACCAGATTCATCAAGGGTTGAAATTGCGGATAAGATTTCCAAAACCGTAAGAACGGTGCAGAGAGCATTGGATTCATTGAGGGATAAAGGCTATATCAAAAGAGTGGGATCTAAACAAAATTCAATATGGGAAGTATTGAAGTGAAATCATGCAATAAAAGTAAATCAAAATTGAATCGGGAGACCGGTTCTTTTTTGATGTAGGGAAGGAGGCGGTCATTTGTATCCGGTCAGCAATGCTTTCCTCACAGCAGTGAAGGCGAATACAAGAAAATATTACTGGACCGGTAAGATCACGACGACTGCCGGGACGGTTTATAATTTTGACCAGGAAGATATGGTCAAGGGAAGCGGGTATATCTGGGGCCAGTGCTGTGGAAGTACGGAGATCAAGGCGTATGACTATATGGTGCGGTTTGAGAAGGCTTGGAAAACGAGAGGGATCAGGTCAGGGAACAGCTCCGTCAGGTTGTGGGAGCGAAGAAAAAGCTGGCAGAGATGCTGGACAGGCTGGATGTAAACGACAAGCACTATGACAGAAAGTATCAGGATATGCACGACAGACTGGATGTCCTGTAGACCTTTATGAAACGGACAAAGAAGTGCAAAATCTGATAGACTGGGTGTGCCTGTCGGAGCAGATAAAGGAAAACAACAATACAATCCGCAATCTGACCGGGGAATATATAAAGATTGAGCCGGATTGTAGGGAGGGAGTGCGGGCGCAGTTAGAGCGCATGAAAGAACTCTGCAAAGAGCGCAATAATCTGTATGAGAAGCAGAATGACTTGAAAGGACAGAAATGGAAAATTGAGAAGCCGTTGGAACGATAAGAAATGTGGGGCATAGCAATCGCTATGCCCTAAATTTTATGATGGTAAGCGAGGAAAGAAAGTTGTATAATTCCTGAATCAGTGAAACTCAATTGCTTTGAACGCTGACAACTGCATATTTA
>CAJTVL010000028.1 GCA_910579425.1 uncultured Lachnospiraceae bacterium
AAAAGGCTTATTTCCTGCATGATTTGTGCGAATTATTTTTTCCTTTCAAGGCTGGCATTGCATTATGAGCGGAAAAAGGGTAAAATAGTGTATCAAACAGCAGATGCAAACCGTGTTTACGGACTATAAGGAGTAAAGATTATGGCACTTAGCAAGAAACCTGTTACGGGAATGAAGGATATTCTTCCCGAGGAGATGAAAATACGCGATTACGTGATCGGAGTGATTAAGGAAACCTACGGGGCATTTGGATTTACTTCCATTGAGGCACCCTGTGTGGAGCACATAGAAAATTTGAGCAATAAGCAGGGCGGCGAGAATGAAAAGCTGATTTTCAAAATCCTGAAAAGAGGCGAAAAGCTGAATCTGGAGACCGCAGAGAGCGAAAAGGATCTGGTGGACGGAGGGCTGCGCTATGATCTGACGGTTCCTCTGGTGCGGTTCTATGCAAACCATGCCAATGAGCTTCCCAGCCCCTTCAAGGCCCTTCAGATGGGGAATGTGTGGAGGGCTGACCGGCCCCAGAGAGGACGTTACCGTCAGTTTATGCAGTGTGACATCGATATTTTGGGCGAACCCTCTAACCTTGCGGAGATCGAGCTGATTTTGGCCACCACCACCATGCTGGGGAAGCTGGGCTTTAAGAACTTCCAGATTAAGATCAATGAGAGACGGATCTTAAAGGCCATGGCGGCTTACAGCGGGTTTGCAGAGGAAAATTACGAGAGCGTGTTTATCACCCTGGACAAAATGGACAAGATCGGCATGGAAGGAGTGGAGAGAGAGCTCCTTGAAAATGGCTTTGAGAAAGAAAGTGTGGACAAATATCTTTCCCTTTTTAAGCAGATGGAGGAGAAAGCGGATCAGCTTGGCTTTTTGGGGGATGTTCTCGGGGATTTCCTGGAGGAAGAGGTGAAAATTGGCCTGCGGGAGATCACCGAAAGCGTTGAGGCAACCCAGAACTCCAATTTTACTCTGGTATTTGATCCCACCCTGGTCCGGGGGATGTCTTACTATACCGGAACTATTTTTGAGGTGGTGATGCCGGAGCTGGGGGCAAGCTGCGGGGGCGGCGGAAGATATGACAAAATGGTGGGGAAATTTACCGGAAAGGATGTGCCTGCCTGCGGCTTTTCCATTGGCTTTGAGAGGATTATTTTGCTTCTTTTGGAGAGCGGATTCCAGATACCTGCCCAGCCCCAGAAGACAGCTTACCTTCTGGAAAAGGGCCTTCCGGGACAGGAGCTTTGCAGGGTGATCGCGAAGGCCCAGCAGGAGCGCAAAGACGGAAAGCAGGTTCTGGTAGTCCGCATGAATAAAAATAAAAAATTCCAGAAGGAGCAGCTGGCCAAAGAGGGCTATGAGGACATTCAGGAATTTTACAAAAAGCCGATTAAGTAATGTACAGCGCCGAAATGAGGTGACATGTGATTAAGGTGTACTATAGTAAGGTGTCTCCCTTTTTGGAGGAAGACACCTTTTTCAGTCAACTGGCAAAAATACCTGCGGACCGGAAAGAAAAAATTCTTCGGATGAAAAATAAGGAAGCAAGGATGCGCTCCCTCACGGCCGGAATGCTTTTGCAGTATGCTCTCTGCGAAAAAACAGGGCTTGACTATGAGACGGCAGAGCCTTTCCAGATCCGCTATGGAGAGAAAGGAAAGCCTTATACGGCCCGGGAGCTTTCGGTTCACTTCAGTCTGTCTCACTCGGGGGATTATGTGTGCTGCGCCATAGGGGATGGGCCTGTAGGCATTGACATTCAGCAAAAGACAGAAGGGAAGGAAAGGCTGGCGGAACGCTTTTTTACATGCTCAGAAAAAAGGATGCTTTCAGAATGTGAAAAAGAGCAGCGAAGGGATTTGTTTTTCCGGATGTGGAGCATTAAGGAAAGCTATCTGAAGCTGACTGGGGAAGGGCTTTGCGGCGGATTGTCGAGTTTTGAAATTTCGTGGCAGGAAAAGAGGATTGTCCAGGGGGATGAGTGCAGAGCCTGTTTTGAAGAGTCAAATATTTTGAGGGGATATGGCTTTTGTGTATGCACAGAAAAGGAGTTGGGGGGTGTTTGGTGGGAGAGTGTACAAAATCAGGTATTTGCTGTATAATAAATTACATGGACGAGTGTATATGGGAGAAGGATAGTTGCTGCGGATGTGGAGCATGCAAAGACGCCTGTTATTCAGGCGCAATTTGCATGATACAGGATAAAGCGGGCTTTTTCTATCCAAGGGTAAATGAAAAAAAATGTATCAGGTGTGGAAAATGTAAACAGGTCTGTCCACTGCTTAATTGCTCTGAAGAGTCTGCTCAAAATTTGTATTTTGGCGTTCAGGCCCAAAATGATAAAATCAGGTATGAGAGTACATCGGGCGGTATTTTTCCAATACTTGCAGAGTATATTTTTCGAAGGCAGGGAGTTGTGTATGGAGCGGCTTTTAACCAGGACATGGAGGTAGTACACACAGAAGCCTTTGATATGGAACAGCTTAAGAGTCTGAAAAAGACAAAGTATGTTCAGAGTAATCTGGATACGGTATATCTGAGAATTGCAAGCTGGCTAAAAAAAGAGAGGTGGGTTTTGTTTTGCGGCACACCATGCCAGGCACATGCACTGAAGCTTTTTTTGAAAAAGCAGCCATGTGAGAGTGAGAGATTGATCATAGTATCTCTTGTCTGTTACGGGGTTCCTTCGCCGGGAATATGGAATTCATACATAAAGTATCTGGAGAGCAGACATGGCGGGAAAGTAACGGGATTTTCATTTAGAGATAAGCGGAATAAGGACAACGGCCATACATGCTCCTATTTGATAAACAATACGGAATATACAACTTCTTCCTATAATAATATATATAGCAAAATATATTATGCCGGATATAGTTTACGCCCTTCCTGCTTGAAATGCAAATTTTGTACAGTTGAAAGAGACAGTGATTTTACAATCGGTGATTTTTGGGGGATAGAGAGAATAAATCCGACTATGGATGATGGAATGGGAACGTCCATGGTGATTCTGCATACGGAGAAAGCGCGCAGAATCTGGATCAGCGTCAGGGACGAACTGCATTGGTTTGAGTGCAGGAAAGAAGAAATCCTGCAGCCCCGTCTGATTGAACCCACTGCCGCTGTGCCGGGACGCAGGTTTTTTGTGACGCTGTACAGAGTCTTGCCGTTTCCGGTGTTAATGAAGCTTGTGATAGGAATGGTTGGGTTAAGGGGTCTTTTGAAATGATAGAAATGTTCAAATATCTGATAAGAACTCTTGAGAAGAAAGAGCAGAAAGCATGCAGAAGGTTTGCGCTGTTCTGCTTTATCGGTCCTGTTATGGATGTATTATGTTATTCCGAGATTATTTATATTATCAATACCGTAGTACGCAGCAACGAGGTGACGAGGGAAATTATCCTTTTTACCTTATTTATGGCAGGAATTTCCCTGCTTAAGCTCTTTTTTGATTTGTACAGATATAAAATATCCAGTCGGTTTGTCTGTAAGAACGCGCAGAAGCTGTCAATGAAGCTGTATGAAGTACTGATCAAAGAAGATTTGGACGAGCATAATCAAAGAACTGTATCCCAGGCGCTTGCCGCGGTTCGCAGTGACGCAGAAAGCAGCATCAACATCATTACGAGCTGCATAGAGGTATATATTAATATTATCACAATGGTCGGATATGGGGCGGTATTGATTTACGTTTCCGGAGGAATCGGGGTGATTAGCTGTATTTTGCTGATTTTGAGTATGATTGGCATTCTTTTTTTCTACCAGAAGCAGGTGAAACTTTACGGAGAAAAGTACCGAAGCTATGGAATAAAGGTAAGCGCCCAGATTGCCATTACCTATGGGATCTTCAAAGAAATGAAGATCAGCGGCAGCGCAGATCCCTTGTTGCAGCGGTATGAAGAGACCAGCGGAAAATATTCACAGTCCCAGAGAGAGTATAAATATAAAAGCAACGCCATTGGAGCGTTTATGCATAATTCGGTTCTGACAATTATGTTTATTGTGCTGGGACTTTTTTTGATGGTGGGGAATAATTTGTCTTATGTTCTTGGTCTGATGGTTTCATATATTACAGCGCTGGTTAGATTGATTACGATGGCTTACAGTATTATACATGGATTTAATTATGTGGAATTTTCCAGAAGTTCCTATGAAGCCTTACGGGAGCAATTCAGCCGATATGAGGAAATTAAAGAGAGAGAAAGACAGGTCGAGAATATCAGACAAAAGAAACTTTGCTTTGGAAGAGGCCTTTCTGTTAGAAACCTGACATTTGGTTATGATGAGAGAGAACCTCTGTTTCAGGACATTTCGGTAGATATTCCGCCAGGCGCTACGGTTGCCATTACGGGTGTTTCAGGTGCGGGAAAGACCACATTTCTTGACTTGGTTACAGGACTGCGAAAGCCTGATTCCGGAAATATTTTTTATGATGATTATGACATTGTGACACAGACAGACCGAGAAGGAAGATGCAGTGCCAAGCTTGGAGATATTGTAAGCTATATTCCGCAGATTGTCTATCTAAACGGAGAGACGATACGAAATAATGTAGCTGTTTTTGAGCAGGAGGGTATGATTGATGATAAAAAAATAACAGAGGCCCTGAAGTGCGCGCAGATATGGGCGGATGTGGAGAGAATGCCGGATGGTATAGATACGTTGATTGGAGAGAACGGGATAGCGATCTCTGGAGGGCAGCGGCAGAGGATTGCTCTGGCAAGGGCTTTGTATAAGGACTTTGAACTTCTGATTATGGATGAAGCGACGGCAGCTCTGGATATTGAGACAGAAAAGGCAGTAATTGATTCTATCCGGCATGTGAAAAAGGATAAAACCATGCTCATGGTAACACATCATATGAGTCTGGCAAATGAATGTGATATGATATATAAGATTGAAGACAGGAAAATGGTACGGGTGAAATAGGCAATCTTTTGATTCATAAAATAGAAAAGAACGGAAGGAGGGGCTGATGAGCGCTGGAAGGTATGAGTTTGTCAAAGACAGAGTTTCGATTGTTACGCCTGTTTTTGACGTAGAACGGTATCTGCCGGGGATGTTGGATTCCATACTGTCTCAGACATGGCAGAAGGTTGAAATGATCCTTGTGGATGACGGTTCTGCAGATAATACGGTTGAGGTGGCCGAAAGCTATCGAGGAAGGTTTGCGGCGAAGGGCTATGAATACCATATTATAAGGGCGGCACATAAGAACGCTTCGGCGGCCATTAATCAGGGGTTACCCCATGTCACCGGGGAATATCTGATTTGGCCGGACAGCGATGATATTCTGGAACCAAGTTCTATAGAAGAGAGGGTAGGATTTTTGCAGAGAAACCTACAGTATCAATGTGTCAGAACCCTGGCTTATTATTTTGACGCCGAGACGGGAAGCACGAAAAAGGCCGACGAGAAGACGGGGGATTTAACGAAGGAAGAGCTTTTTTGGGATATTCTGGAGTTTAAAACTTTTGTCTGCTGCGGTTGCTATATGCTGAGGACACAGCCCTTTTTTGAGATCTATCCTGACCGCAGAATTCCGGAGTATGATGTGGGGCAGAATTTTCAGATGCTGTTGCCGTTTATGTTTCACCATAAGTGTCCTACTATACAGAAGAAGCTGTATGGAGTCTGCGTCAGGGAGGGAAGCCATTCCAGGAGAATACTGACCCAGGAGCAGGACAAAAAAAAATATCATGATTATGAGCTGCTGGTTGATGAGATTTCTGAGATTTGCGGACTGAAAGACCGGAAGTCCTTAAGAAGGATTAAGGCCTGGAAAATAAGACGCAGGTATCAGATTGCCTGTAAATATGGGTATCTGAAAATGCTGGTGAGCTGCTTTTTATTTTGTGTGAATACGCTCCGGGAGAGGGAGAGAAGATTCTATAATAGTAGAAGGCGCAGCCGGCTAAAAAACACAGATTTTACGATCATAGCATCTAACTGTAGCGGCACGATTATGTACTATGACTTGGGGGAGCCTTTTCTTTCCCCGACGATCAACCTTACTGTAGAGATGAATGATTTTGTTAAGATGGTTGAAAACCTGGAATGGTACATGGAACAGGAGATTGCAGAGGAAAAGGAAGAAGAGTGTTGTCCTGCGGGAGTATTGGGAGACGTCAGAATCCGCTTTGTCCACTATGCAACATTTGCGGAGGGGATCAGGAAATGGAGTGAGCGGAAAAAGCGTATTAGATGGGATAACCTGTTTATTGTGGGAGTGGAAAGAGATGGATGCACTTATGAAACCATAAGACGGTTTGACCAATTGCCCTATAAGAATAAGGTCATTTTTACCCATGCAGAATATCCGGAGATTTCCTCTGCTGTTTATATCAAAGGATTTGAAGGGGAAAAGGAGCTGGGGACAATCACAAATTATAAAAAGCAGTTTTGGAAAAGGCGTTATTTGGATGATTTTGACTATGTCCATTTTCTGAACGGCATGGGAACAGTAAGAGAGGGGTGATACCGTGCAAAGGAAAGTATCAATTATAATCCCTCTGTTTAATTCAGAACTCTATATCGGAGCTTGTATTCAATCTGTGTTGAAGCAGACTTACGGCAACTGGGAAATCATAATGGTGGATGACGGTTCGACGGATAAAAGTTTTTCGATCGGTAAGGATTTAAGTCTGTCGGATGAGAGAATCCGTTTTTTTCATCAGGAGCATAAGGGCGTTTCTGCCGCCAGAAATCTGGCGTTGGATCGGGCCTTAGGGGAATATGTCTTTTTCCTGGATAGCGATGACGCGATCCATCCCTGTCTTTTGGAGCAATATATATGGGCTGCGGAGCAAAATCAGGCGCAGATGGTGATGTGCGACTTCAGAAAATTGAAGACAAAGCAGATGGGGAAAGTTTTGCAAGAGGCAGAGAAGTACGAAGGTAAAGTGGAATGGCGCATTGGAGAGAAGAACGAGACAGAGGAATGGTTTCATTTGAAGTACCTGAGGCAGATTGGAGGGATCGGCGGCAAGATGATAGCTCGGGATCTGGTGGAGGAGCTTCGCTTCGACGAGAAATTGCATTTTGGGGAAGACACGTTATTTCTATATAACCTGATAGGCAGACAGATTAAAATTGCTTATGCGGTTGCAGAATGGTATTATTACAGGATGCACTCTGCAAATACCATAGATTCTTCCAATGTGATAACAGATGTAAAATATATGGAAGGCCGCAGGCGGATCAGAAATAGTGAATACCAAAAGGGGAATATACGGTTTGCCGTACGTTGGGAAGCGCTTATCACTTTTGCCTTGGAGAGAAGCTATTCTCAGATGAGGAAAATCGGTAATAAGAAGGAGTGCTGTCATTTAAAGGAAAAAGCTGCCTGCGAGATGAGTGGGGAGTTATTTAAGAGAATGGATCCAGGGAGAAAAATCATGTTTCGAGTTTGTTTTTCTTGCTATCCGCTATATTGGTTATGGAGGAATTGCCTGAAAGTATTCGCATAGGTTCAGGCAAAATCAGGGTGAAATGGAAGAGGGAAGGATTGGAATTTTGACGTTTCATTGTTCCGATAATTATGGGGCAATGTTGCAGGCATATGCTTTAAAGAAATATTTGCTTTTGGAAGGGATCAAAGCAGCCATTGTCCCATATGCCCCGCCTTTTATGACAGGCAGACACTGGTGGTTTCCATATGTGCCCAATAAAGGTTGGGCCGGATGTCTTGAATGGGCATATGGATGGAAAATGCATTTAAGCATGAGAGGGGATTTTTTTCGGCAAAGGGCAAATATGAAATATTTCAGGCGGAAATATCTGACGGAAGAGGGGAAACGAAAATTATATTTATCCTTCCAATTGAAAGAACTCACCTATTCATATTATATCGTAGGAAGCGATCAGATTTGGAATCCGATAATTACTTGTGGGTTAAGGAAGGAGTATTTTGGGTCCTTTGAGAACCGGTATAAGAAAAAGGTGATTGCGTATGCTGCAAGTCTTGGAGGAGTAAAGCTTGCAGCAGAGTATGAGGAGCAGTTGGCCGAACTGTTAAGCCATGTGGATGCTGTCTCAGTGAGAGAGGAAGAGGCGGTTTCCTATATACAGAAATTTTATCAAGGCGAGGTTCTTGCGGTATTAGATCCGGTATTTTTGTTGGAAAAAGAGCAATGGCAGGAAATCGAAAAAATCAGGGAGGAGGATGGTTATGTTCTTGTTTATCTCACAGAAGAGAACCGGGAATTGGATGATTATGCAGAACGTCTGGCGCGAAAAAGAAATCTGGCAGTGATTGAGCTGGGGTTGAATAAAAGGAAAACTGATATGAGATGGAGAACTGATTATACAGCCGGTCCCGCTGAATTTTTGGGGTATATCCATAAAGCAGATTATGTAGTGACAAATTCTTTCCATGCAATTGCCTTCAGTATTCTGTACAGGAAACAGTTTATTGCATTTGTACATCGTACTTTTGGATCCAGAACCCAAAATATTCTGAATATCTGCGGATTGGAAAACCGGATTTACCGGACAGATGCCGATATTGATTCACGGATTGAGTGGGATAAAGTGGAGATGCGTATACAGGGGTATAGACATCGTTCAGAAAATTTCCTGAAAAAGAATATTCCCGGAGATGCTTATAGGAGAAATCGCCCATAATGCCTTATAATAAATAAGCGAAGGAGCAGGAAGATAAACAGATGATCACAGTAATAATACCTGTTTACAATACAGAGCGATATTTAAAACGATGCATAGAGTCGGTTTTAAGGTCTGCCTATCAGGATTTTGAGATTATCCTGATTAATGACGGCTCCATAGATCAAAGCCGTGAAATATGCGAGCAATATTCTGATTCTGACAATCGTATCAGGCTTTTGAATCAGAGAAACACAGGAGCTTCAACAGCCAGAAACAGAGGGATTGACGAAAGTCAGGGGGAATGGCTTGTATTTGTGGATTCGGATGATATGGTTTCAGAGTATTTTCTGGGAACAGTAGCACAGGAGAAATTCAAAGATCTGGATTTGCTCATTTTTGATTGTGAGAAAATTGTGCCGGGGAGAAAAGCGAAAACATCAGGAAAGCCAGAGCCGGAAACGGGGATGTTTTTTTTTACAGAAGAAGATGCGCCTGCTTTGATCGAAAATATGTTAACAGGGCGTCTATTGCAAAAAAGCAGGTGCGTGAACCTGCGCTCACCATGGGCGAAGGCCTACAAAAAAAGGGTTATCGACCAATACGGGATCAGATTTCCTGCAGATATTTTTATAGGCGAGGATCAGATATTTAATTTGGAATATCTAATTAGAGTTAAAGCAGGCGCTTATATAGGCCAGATGGCTTATCTGACAGAATGGCGTCCTGATTCGGTTACGCATAGCTTTCAGCCGAATTTTATCGGAAATTATTATCTATTTCAAAAGACGCTAAAATCACTTATGAAAGAATATGATATTTTTGATGCTCTGGAGGGAGCATACCATGAGAATGTACTTGCTTCTATGACCGAAGTTTTGATAAACGGTATTTTTGATCCGAGAAATAATAGGACGCGTAGCGAGAACAGCGAATTGTTTCGGGAAGTACGTGAGTATGAAAATTACAAATATGCTATGAGATACAGCATAACGACAGGGCCGCTCCCGAGAAAAATCCTTTTTCTGTTTTTCAATCTGCGTTGCTATGACCTGGTAAATATAATAAGCAGGATAAGTTTCTTTCTTTTGACCAGAATCCACAGATAATAGACGCTACAATCTTTTATATCTGAGAGAAGTGAGGAGTAGTTGTAAATATGGATGAAACAGTTTCGATCATTGTACCTGCTCACCAGGAGGAAAAGCGGATAGAGCGCTGCTTGCAGAGCATTCTGCGTTCTTCCTATTCCAAATTGGAGGTGATAGTAGTGAATGATGGTTCTACAGATAATACAGGGGAAATTGTTGAAGCGTTTAAAAAAAGGAACAACAAGGAAAATGTAAGTATCAAGTTGTTTACGGTTCCTAAAAGTGGAGTGGCGTATGCACGGAATTATGGTTTGGCTCAGGCGAAAGGACAGTTTATTGGCTTTGCCGATGCAGATGATATGATACATCCTCAAATAATAGAGAAGTTAGTGAACAGCCTGCATAGAGGAAATGATCTGGCAGTTTGTGGTTTTTTGCGTTGTGATAAAGACGGTAAGCCAAAATGGTTGCAATATCCTCTGAGGGGCAGGCAAAAAGCTTGCCCGAGCCAGGCGCTTAAAATCGCAATGTGGGATCAGGTTATTATGAATATCTGTATAACCTTGTTCCGCAGGGAGAGGATCATAGACGAGAATGGAAAGCTTTTAGTGTCCTGCCCGGAAGATGTGTCTATTTATGAGGATTTTGCATTTATATGTGAGTATATAAGCAGATGCAGCGGCCAGATGGAAGTGATTCCTTTCCGGGGCTACTTGCACTGCAAGCGCCGGGGGAGCCTGACAGACAGAGCATACGCTGTGCAGGAAATCCAATATGCATTGAAGCCGATCCTTACTATAGGAGAGAAGCTAAATGACAGCACCTTCATAGCCCATAAGCTTCAATATGCATTTCGGTTTATGGCTTTTTGGTATGAGCAGGCGTATCGCTATAGCAAAGAGCAGTTTTCTCCGGGTGTGGAATCCTGGGAAATCTGTATGCAGGAGCTTGAAAAATATGCGGATGTCTTTCTCCTGGCCCCTAATGTAGCGTTTCATAGAAAGGTCGCTATGTGGGTGATCAGAAAGCATCCAAACGCAGGGCGCTGGCTGGCCCGAATTGCCGGAGGGATTTTTTGGAGAAGATATACTGGGTAAACGCTAGACGGGCCTTCAGGGCTTAAAATTTTATTGAAATCTCTAACATAACTATGATATACTTATTTAAATATGTAAGTTTTTTAGTGTGGACAAAATACATATTATGCCCATACCTTTCCCTGAAGAGGAAAATATCTGGGGAATACCGGCGCGATTTATTTCATCATTATGTAAATATCATAAAGAAAACGGGAATGGAGGATTTTTGGAACAATAAGGGAGGAATGGGATGAATATTTTACTTGTAGGCGGTTCATCGAATTTTATGAATCGGCTGATTCGAAAATTGAAAAAGGAAGGGCACAGGGTCTGCCTGCTGACCGGAAATCGTTATAAGGATGATTCCTACGAGCGTGTTTTTGAGGCATACAGATTTCCTTACGATTGTGAATCCGTGAAGGCGGTGTTTGAAAGTGTGCTCCCTGACGTGACAATATTTTTAGGCGCATATGATTCAAATTTCCGATGGAGCGAAGAAGAAAAAACCATTGTTCAATTCATGACCGGATTGATGAATTGTATGCTTTCTTTTGATGTATCCGGAAGAGGGCGCTTTATCTTCTTGTCTTCCGAGGAAGTCTATGGGGGAGATTATCCTCAGGATATAACCGAGGAGGAGGAGACCGGACCGGAAGGGACGAAGGGAATGGCTCTGGCACAGGGAGAGAATCTCTGCGCTTCTTTTAGTCGGATGATGAAAAAGGATGTGGTGGTTCTGCGTTTGCAGCATCTCTATGGAATTCCTTCGGGACGGTCAGATTGCAATGAGAGTATTACCTGGTCTTGTCTGGAAGCTTTGCGGGGAAATGACCTTACGGCTAACGAGGCTGTGAGATATGCATTGCTAAGTGAGTCAGATGCGCTTGAGTATATCTACCGGATCGTATCCTGCAACTCGCATGAGAGCAGTATATATAATCTGTCTTCGTCTCATGAAACCAATGAAATGGAAATAGCAGGATGGATCAACTCTGCCATGGAAAGAACAGAGGAAAGGATTACGGGCAATCATGCGCCGGGAAAAAGGTGCGTGCTGTCTAACCAGCGTTTTAGAGAAGAATTTGATGTAGCTGTCCGGGGGAACACGCAGACAAACATCGACAGGATTGTTTCCCACATGAAGGCCCATAAAAATGAATTTCTTACAGATATGGAGCGAAAGCCCACGATATGGGAGAGGATAAAACGGAGAATGGGATGGCTTACAAAGGCTATGATACCTTTTGTGGAAAACCTGGTTTGCTTTATTCCGTTCTTTCTTTTGAATAATCGTGCAGCGGGCAGCGCCTATCTTTCCCGTCTGGATGTTTATCTTCTGTATGTACTACTCTTTGCAGTGGTTCACGGACAGCAACAGGCAGTCTTTTCTGCAGTGTTGGCCTGTATAGGGTATTTCTTCAGACAGACCTTTGACAGAAGCGGGTTTGAAGTGGTGGTAGGTTATAATACCTATGTATGGATAGCCCAGCTTTTTGTAGTGGGTCTTGTAGTAGGCTATCTCCACGATCAGATCAAACAGTTGCGGGATGAGGCGGCGGATGAGAGGGAGTATCTCTCAGGACAGCTCATGGATATTAGAAGTATCAATGACAGTAATGTAAGGGTGAAAGATGCGCTTACGACACAGATCATCAATCAAAATGACAGTATTGGCAAGATTTATCGGGTGACTTCGAAGCTGAATCAGTTGATGCCCGAGGATGTATTGTTCCGTGCGGCTGAAATGCTGGGCGAGCTGATGGAAAGTAAGGATGTGGCAATCTATACGGTATCGGGCAATGCATATGCAAGATTGTTTTCTTATACATCGGAAAAGGCCAGAAAGGGAGGAAATTCTGTTCGTTTTCAGGAGTGCGGGAGTATGTCAGAGGCGCTGATGAATCATAAGGTATATATTAACCGTGAGATGGATGAACAATATCCAATGATGGCAAATGCCATATACAGCGATGATGACGTGCAGGTTATCGTGATGCTTTGGAGCCTTCCATGGGATCACATGACGCTGGGGCAGGCAGATTATCTGGTAGTATGCGGTTACCTGATTCAGAATGCGGTTATTCATGCCAACCGGTATCTGGCTTCGTTAAGCGATGCCCGTTATGTGGAAGGGCAGGAGCTCTTGAAAACAAGAGCCTTCAATGCGCTTGCCCGTTCTTTTTTGAAAGCCAGAGAACAGCATCTGACAGAATGTACGCTTCTGGAAGTGATGGTGGAAGGGCAGAGCCTGGAAGAAGCCGGAAAGAATCTTGCCGGAAGTCTGCGCAACACGGATTACATCGGAATAGCGGGAGATAGAGCACTGCATGTGCTGCTTTCCAATACAGGCCGGGAAGAAGCCAAAGTCGTGGTGGGGCGTTTCGGGCAGAAAGGCTACCAATGCCAGATTAAAGAAGAGTGGGTGATGTGAGATGACTTTCGGGAAGGCTTTTGGGGAGAGAGAATTTCTGCTGTTGCTTTTTATAAACTTGATTATTGTAATTCTGTACCTGCTGTGGATGCTGGTGCTTAAAATTGTCTGGAAAAAAGAAAGGATTAAAAGCAGCTTTTTGAAAGCAGGCGTTATGCTTCTTTGTCCGGTGGTAGGGGGAGGCTTTTTTCTGCTGGGTTATATCTGTAACAGGGTAATCTTCTTTGTACAGGTAGATTTGGAAGATGTTATTTTCAGTAAGGAGAGAGTTAAGCCTCAGATGGCTGCGGAAGAAGAGCAGGAGAGCAATATGGTTCCAATGGAGGAAGCAATTGCCGTTACGGATAAGGACAGCCTGAGAAATATGATGATGAATGTCATACGTGGGGACGTGAAATCTTCTCTTTCAGCGATTTCCCTGGCACTAAGCAGCGACGATTCAGAGACTTCTCATTATGCGGCTGCGGCACTGCAGAGAGTGCTGGGAGATTTCAGAGCTTTGGTGCAGAACAATTATCAGAAGATTAGGATGGAAAAAGAGGAGGAGACTCAGGAAGAACGCTTGGAACGTCTCTCGCTGGCCGAAGAAACAATTGATTCTATGGCGGAATTTATGGAGAAGAGGCTTCTTGCCGAAGGCGAGCAAAAAAAATATGTGGATATGCTGGAGGAAATGTGTGAGCTTTTGCTTACTGAAGATGCAAAGAGGATGACAGCAGGGCGTTTTAGAGCCGTAAGCATGAATTTGCTGGAGATCAAAGATTATGAGCGATGCCGTAAATGGTGTCTGCAAGCGTATTCACAGTATCCTGAAGAACTGGAGGCATATGTCTGTCAGCTAAAGCTGTATTTCGCTGTGGGAGACAGAGAGAAGTTCTTTCGAGTGCTGCAGGAACTGAGATCTTCAGATATAGAAATTGACAGTGAAACTCTTGAGTTGATCCGGGTATTTTCATAGATTCGAAAATAATTATGCGCACTTTTACTGCGCAGATAGGAGCAGGCATGGTATCACGTAGAAAGCTGTTCAGCATGATCCTTATGATGACAGTGTTGTTTTTGTTGTTTATGCTAACCCAGATTTATCGGGATGCTGTGAATAATTATGATACAAATGAATATGCTGCGGAGATTACCCTCGGACGGTCGGATTCCTTTTCGGCTGAAGAGGCAAGTGTGCAGGCTCCGGAGGGCAGACAGGTTGTGCTGATTGGCCGGCAGTCCGGCAGCTTTGGAAATGTAGTGGAGCAGTGGTGTACCTATTCCAAACGTTATTTGTGTTGTTTTTCCTCACTTAGAGACTATCTTTCCCAGCACAGAGTCAGCGCGGATATTCTTTGTCTGGAACCGGAAAGCATTTCCTGTTTAGAGGACGGAGAACTGCTTGGGGAGCTTTATGACCAGGAGCTGGTGATGATTTTTGGCGGCTTGCCGGAAGCGGAGAAACTGAAGAAGGTGCCAAAGCTTTGCCAGGTTCTTGGAATAGAGAAAATCCGTGAGGACAATACAGAGCTTACCGGTATCTGTATGTATAAAGGATTTTTGTTAGGTGGAGAGGTTCTTTATCAGGCAGATACCCAGGAGGATGCGCTCAGACAGGATCTGGAATTGCAGGTTCCCTGGTATGAGCTGGGAGGAATGACAAAGAAATATATGATAGGGCTCGTGGAGGACGAAAGTGTGGAAAGGGAAGACCAACCGCCGATCCTCTGGAGGAATACCTTGGGGAAGGCGAAGGTGTTTGCCGTAAACGGTGAATATCTGCGTGATGAAACAGGGCTGGGATTTTTGGACGCCATGATGGCGGAGAGTTATTCGTATTTCCTCTATCCTGTTGTAAATGCGCAGAATCTGTCTGTAACAGACTATCCCAGTTTCACCTCTGAAAATGAGGAGGCGCTTCAGGAGATTTACAGTAACAGCCACAGGATGTTGCTCCAGCATATTATATGGCCGAGTCTGATTTCGCTTTCGGAACAGAGCGGTTTTAAGATGACATGCTTTTTGACGCCGGAGTTTTTCTATTCGGGAGAAAACGAACTACAGACAGAGCTTCTTTCTTATTATCTGCGTCAGATCAGAGAGCAGCATGGAGAAATGGGGTGGTCTGCGGAGGGAATGGATGAGATTTCCGTGGCTGATAAGTGGAGCAGAGATGCCCGGTTTTTCAGCGAGGCTGAAAGTACATATTGTTATACTGCCGCCTACGGAGGAAATGTCCAGGCGGACGAGATTGCCGGGCTGAAAGGGGGAGAGGAAATACCTGAAATCCGTACTCTTTCAGGAATGCGTGAAGAGAAAGAGCCGCCTGTATCCTTTCTATCAGAAAATATTACCTGCCAGGGAATTACACATAGGGCGGACAGATATTATTTTTCGGATGATCTTAAAAACCGCAGCTTACAGACCGCTTTGGGCTATACGAATATCCTGCTGGATATGCGCTGTGTTTCCTGGCCGGAATCCGCACAGGAACATTGGGAGAATTATTCCAGGATAATTTCAGGGAATATCGCAACCTGGTGGAAGCCTTTTTCCTGCTTTGATAAGACAACGGTTACAGAGAGCGACGGCCGTGTGAGAAGTTTTCTGGCGGTGGAGTACGAAGATATGAGAGAGGATGATACCATTGAGCTTAAGCTAAAGAACAGGCAGGGAATGGTGAGCTTCGTTCTCAGGACACATGATAAGAGGGTGGAAACAGTTTTGGGAGGAACTTTTTCACAGATAGAGCAGGACGCCTGGCTGATTACGGTGCAGGAAGATGAGGTCAGTATAGTTTTGGAAAGTCTGTAAATCGGGTAAATGACGGATAGAGAATGAGAGGTGCCGTTTTGAAAGTATGCATTGTTTCGGAGGGCTGTTATCCCTACTCAGTGGGAGGGGTTTCCGGATGGATCCACAGTATGATAAATGCGTTTCCCAACTTGGAATTTATTTTGGTTAATATTGTATCAAGCAGGGAGCAGAGAGGCAAATTTGCCTATGAACTTCCTGACCATGTAACGCAGGTATATGAGATTTATCTGCAGGACGATGACTGGCATCCGAAGCGCCTTTTTCGAAAATCTCACTTGAAGCTGAGGGAAGGGGAATGGCGGGCGCTTCGCAGCCTGATGCTGAATCAAAAAGTAGAGTGGGATGAGTTATTTGAAATGTTCCACAATCGAAAGATCTCTGTGGATGAGTTGCTGATGGGCGAAGATTTTTTGCGCATTTCTGTGGAGGTATACGAAAAACGTTATTCCCAGATCATGTTTTCAGATTTTTTGTGGACTCTGCGGTCAATGTATGTACCTCTTTTTTTTGTTATGAAGGCAGAGATACCTAAGGCAGATGCATATCACTGTGTAGCTACCGGATACGCAGGAATCGTGGGCGCTATGGCGGCTCATTTTTACGGAAGTAAGCTTCTCTTATCCGAACATGGGATTTATACCAGAGAGCGGGAAGAAGAACTGATCAGAGCGACCTGGTTGGATGGACTCTACAAAAATATCTGGATTGAACAATTCAGAAAAATGTCAACGCTGGTTTATACAAAAGCGGATGTGGTCACAAGCCTGTATGACCATGCCAGAGAACTGCAGGTAGAATTGGGCTGCCCGATGGACAAAATACAAATTATACCTAATGGGATTGATGTTGACAGGCAGGCAGAGCTTTCGGGGAAGAGTGAGGAGGAGCAGTCTCTGATCTATGTAGGAGCGATCCTGAGAGTTACACAGATTAAAGATGTGAAGACCTTATTGCGGGCTTTTGCGGATGCGAAGAAGATGGTTCCTAATCTGAAGCTGTGGATTATGGGGCCGATGGATGAGGAGCCGGAATATGCAGCGGAATGTGTGGAGCTGGTGCAGACATTGGAAATCCCGGATGTGATTTTTACCGGGAATGTAGATGTAAGCGAGTACCTGGGCAGGATGGATTTTACAATTCTGACCAGTATCAGCGAGGGGCAGCCCCTTACTATACTGGAAAGCTATGCGGCAGAAAAGCCGGTGATCGCCACCGATGTGGGGAATTGCAGAGGTTTGATCTATGGGGAAGCCGATGATGACTTTGGTACAGCCGGGATACTGACTCATGTTATGAACCAGCAGGAGATTACGGATGCGATCGTGGAGCTGGCGCTTAATCCTGAAAAGAGAGAAGAAATGGGAGAGAACGGCTACAGCCGGGTAATTGCCAAACACAAGGTAGAGGATATGCGTCGGGCTTATAAGCAAATATACCGGAAATTTTCAGATGACAGATTCCTGGACTGGACGGAGGAACCGTTTCATATTTGAGAGGAGTGAGATCATGGCCGGAATCGGCGTTAAGCTTAATAAGATATACGAAAAAAGTACGATTACAACGGATCTGTATGGGTTTATTTACAGCACGGTAATAACTATAGCGCCCATGCTGCTGGTGTTTGCCGCGATCATGCTGATGCAGTTTTGGCTGGGCTTTTCACGGGTTAGCTATGCGGCTAGAGAGCTTTATTCCTGTACAGTTTTGTATATTTTCATTTTTGCCTTTTTGGTGGTATCCCCATTTAATCCGGTAATCTCACGGTTTATGTCGGATATGATTTACGAGGAGAAGTATGAGGATATTCTGGCATGTTTTTATGCAGGGCTTTTTATGACTGTCGTACTGGGATGTATTCTGGGTATTCCCTTTTGTCTGCACGAACATTTTGTAGGTGAAGTACCGGTTTATTATGTCTTTACCGGGTTTTGCGGATATATCAGCCTGATCATGGTGATCTACTGTATGACGTATCTTTCGATCAGCAAGGATTATAAGAGAGTTTCCTTTTTCTTTTTGATCGGAATGGCGCTCACAATAGTATTATCGTTAATTTTCTGTTTTATTTTTTATATGGAACCTACATACAGCGCACTTCTTGGGCTTGTATTAGGTTTTTTTGTCATCGCGGTGCTTGAATACGGACAGGTCAGACAGTTTTTTCCGGTGAACAGCGGGAAGTACGGTATGATGTTGCGCTATTTTCGTAAATATTGGCAGTTGATTTTTATCAATTTTCTTTATGTCCTGGGATTATATACGCATAATTTTGTATTCTGGACTACAGAGCTGCGAATTGTGGTGGTAAAGAGCTTTGTTTGCGCAGAGCCTTATGATGTGGCGACCTGTATTGCAATGTTTACCAACATAGCGGCTTCCGTTATTTTTATCTCCCGGGTTGAGATGCGCTTTAGAGAGCGTTACAAGGCCTATACGGAGGCTGTGATAGGCGGGAGGTGGATGGATATTGAAACTTCCAAAAAGAGAATGTTCCGGCATTTGTCGGATGAATTGGTGGGACTTGTCAGAATACAGTTTATTGTATCGGTAGTTATTTATTTCCTGGCGATTCTCTTTCTTCCGAGATTTGGATACGGCGGGCTGGTCATGGAATTTTATCATTGTCTGGCAGCAGGGTACTTCCCTCTCTTTATCATGTATGCGGCAATCCTGTTCCTTTATTATTTTAATGATCTGGTAGGAGCGCTGTTTACATCCATTTTGTTCTTTGTGACGGTGTTGGCAGGAAGTATTATTGGTACGCATCTGCCATATTTGTGGGGAGGGATTGGAGTATTCGCCGGATCAATGGTGGGATTTGTCGTTGCTTATTTTCGCTTGCGCTGGCTGGAGAGGCGGTTGGATTTCCATGTGTTCTGTGATGGCCGTATCTTAAAAACGACAGTAGGGAAAATGCCCTCGGGGAAGGTTCTGGATCGATATAACGGAGTGGATGAGACCGAGATAAAAAAGAAAGTTCAGACAGAAGCAACGGGATTAGAGGTTCCGGTATGAGGGAGGAAGTGAGCATTATATGGCATCGGGGATAGTGTTACAGCTGCTCTTGATTCTGGCTGGTATAGGTACATTGACGGTGGCAGTATTGGCTCTCGCCAGGCGGAGAATGCTGGAGAGTCTGTGTTTGATATGGGGATTTTTTTCACTTCTTTTGATTATAGCGGGAATTGTGCTGCGGCCTACTATGTGGAATAGGTATTTGAGCTATAGCGGACTGGTACTAATCGGCTTAGCGGGAGTTTGCCTTCTTATAGCGGCATATTTTATTAGTGTTGGAATATCGGAGCTTCTGCGCAGAATGCGGGAGACGGTTATCCAGATTTCGCTCTTGCAATTGGAAAGAGAGGGCGTGAGAGCAGAAAGTATAGAACAGAAAAAAAGAGAGCTTCTTGTAGTAATTCCCGCCTTTAATGAGTCGGGAAATATAAAAAAGTTTTTGAGTCAGTTAGAAGCAGCGTCGGTTCGGGAATATGCAGATATTGTGGTAATAGATGATGGGTCTACAGACAGGACGAGGCAAATTGTAGAGGGAATGCATTTTTCCTGTGTCAGCGGTATTTTTAATCAGGGCTATGGCAGCGCATTGCAGACAGGATATAAATATGCCGTAAAACAAGGTTACAACTATGTGGTTCAGGCAGATGCAGATGGACAGCACGATGCAGGCAATATTAAAAAAATTTATGATGAGCTGAGACTGCCGGATGGCGAGGGTAGGCTGCCGGATATTGTTTTAGGGTCTCGTTTCCTGCCGGGAAGTGTGTCTTTTCCTGTTCCCAGGATAAAAATGTTGGGGATAGTATTGTTTCGGTGGGTTTTGAAGCTGTTCACAGGGGAGTGGATTACAGATCCAACCACGGGACTCCAGGGACTAAATGCCAGGACAGTGTGGTGCTATTCAAGATACGGCTACTTTGATGACGGATACCCGGACGCAAATATTATTATGCAGATGCTGCTTCGCGGATACAGGATCAGGGAGATTCCGGCAATGATGCATGAACGGAGCGTGGGAAAGGGTATGCATTCGGGAGTAAGGCCTGTGCTTTATATGTTTCGCATGGCGTTCTCCATATCAGCAGTTTATATTCGGGAGAAAATATTAAAAAAAGAGCGGATACCTGTTTATGAAAATATGGAAAAAGATATATAAAAAGGAAAAGAAGAATTTCCGGCCGGGAGATTTCACGGAATCCACAGAATATCTTTCTAATCCGGGACAGGGATGGTATCGGATTTTTACCTATGATGCAGGTAGAGAGACAGTGCTTGAGGAAGAAAACGCAACTTTGGAGGGAGAGAGTCTTGCATTGGTGAGAATCAATATTGGAAGGTATCGATGTGAGAAGCTTCCGGAGACCGCTCTTGAAAATATACGCCGGATTTTACTTTTTTTCGGACAAAGAGGAGTGGATATGATCCTGCGCATAGTTTATGACCTGGAGGGTAAAGGGCTGGAGAGAGAGCCGGATCTGTTTAGCCTGGTGAGAGATCATATGCTTCAGCTTTCTGCCCTGATTCACGAATTTGAGGATCGGATTCTGGTATATCAGGGACTTTTGGTGGGAAGCTGGGGAGAAATGCATCAATCCAAATTTCTGGCTGAAAAATGGCTTCTTGATCTGGAATCGGCGTTTCGCAGCCACGGAAATGATAAGGTCTGGCTTGCTGTGAGACGTCCTGTTTTTTTGCGGATGCTGATAGGGACGGAGGATGCTTCATTGGGAAAAAGAACTATGTTCAATGATGCGGTGGGAAGTTCCCAGACCGATATGGGGACATATGGCTGGAAGAACAGGAAAGATTCTTCATGGAAAGAGGCATGGGTACGAGAGGAGGAAGTTTTGTTTATTGAAAGAGTCCTCCAAAAGGCACCTTTTGGAGGGGAAGCTCTTTTACCGGAAAAAGGATATGAAATTACTTCTGCTGAGATTGTGAAGGATATGCGCAGAATGCATCTCTCCTATCTGAATTGTCAGCATGACAGGCGTGTATTGGAACTGTGGAAAAAACGACGCTGGCATTCGACAGATGTTTGGAACAATGTCAGCCTGTATGATTATATAGGAAGCCATTTGGGTTACCGTTTCTGTGTAAGAGGAGTGTCCGTGAGCAGGGGGGAAGGAAGCGGGATATGGAGCTTGTGCGTGGTAATCGAAAATATTGGTTTTGGGAACCTGTGTCAGGAGGCAGAGGCGGAGCTGATCCGGATAGATAAGGATGGAGAACGGAGCTGTCAGCGCCTGGACTGGGACGCAAGAGAGTGGGGCGCCGGAAGAAGAATTACGTGTTGGGCTCAGATTATCCCGGAGGAAGGAAGTCTGTATATCAGGCTGAGAAGGAAATGGGATGGGGGCAGGATTTTGTTTTCCAATAAAATGAATGGAGATATGTTCTGTCTGGGAACCATGGCATGAACAGCAGGAGGAAAATAACATGGATAAGATGTATTGGTATATGGAGTATATTAAGGTATTTGCCGGATATATAGCTCTGCTGTATATCTGGCCGAGTATCATTTTCCGTAAGTACTTAAGGGGGAAAGGGCTGACTTTCCGCTTTATGTTTTGCTCTATCGTGCAGATTATTTTAATTAATACGGTGGTTCTTGGTTTGGGGCTCTTACACATCTTAAATGAATGGACTGTGAGAGGGATGTTTTGGGGGACGCTTGCCATATCGTTTGGATTATCCTTAAGAGAGAAGAGTGAAAAAAGATCTATTTTTCTAAGCTTCTTGGCGGGCCGGTGTGGATGGAAGATGCTGTTGGTTCGGATTTGGGAACATCAGAAACAGATATTTTTCAAATTTAAAAATAAATATAAGGATTATTTTGTTAAATATATTTTGCTGAGCCTGATTATGCTGTATGGTATCGTTTACTTTTCTTATGGGGCATTTCAGCAGCATTCCTATGGAAGCGGGGATCTATATGTTCATCATTCATGGATTTATGGTTTACAGCAGGGGAAAATATTTGCAGACGGAATCTACCCCCATGCAATGCATTGCTTTATCTACAGCATGCATACATTGTTTGGAATCAAGGTATATAGCTGCCTGCTTTTTGTAGGATGCATTCATATCCTTACGTTCCTGACGGCTATATATTGTTTTTTGAAAAAGATTTTTTACTGGCAATATACTCCCTTGTTTGTTTTAGTCGCTTATCTGACTTTTGATAGTAGAGGTGGGATTGACAGTATGGTACGTCTTCAGTGGACCCTTCCCCAGGAATTTGGGTTTTACCTGGTTTTTTTGTGTCCACTCCTTCTATTATATTTTTTGCAGATAGATGAAAAAGAGATTGATGAGACGAAATTCCAAAGTAGAGATATTTCTTTTCTCTTTATGTTGGGGATCGGGGCGGCAGTTTCTACTCATTTTTACAGTCTTTTTATGGCATTTGTGATTTGCCTTGCAATATCTATTGTACATTTACGGCAATTTTTTTGCTTAAAGAAAGTCCGGAAAACGCTGGTTATTGTTTTAGCAGGTTTAGGAACAGGTATAATTCCGATGCTGCTTGCAATTGCATCAGGAATAAAAACACAGGGCTCTCTGAAATGGGGCATGAAAATGATAGATGGAACAGCAAAAGAGGCGGTTGTTGTTGATGGTATCCAAAATGATTTTTCAGTGATAAGGATTATGAAAGTTATCGCTGAAAAGGGATATATATATTTGTATGGGGAAAAGGTCGGGACAGGGATTATTCTGGTATTGGCGGTAAGCGTTATAGGGCTTGTAATATTCGGAGCAATAGAAGGCATACGCTGCAAAAAAGGGGAAAAGCGGAGGATACCATGTGGCGTAGTTACCAGATATCTTTCGATGATCCTTGCTTCCTTTTTTTTCATGGTTTTGTTTGTTGCGCCATATATAGGTTTGCCGGAGTTAGTATCGATTTTTCGATTGTTCAGTATTATACAGGGCTTGATATTGGGGTCCATATGTATCCCGTTGGACTTTTTCTTGTATTTGACGGCTTGCAATTTGGAGCCCAAGGTGATGAAGCTGGAGACAGCGCTTGTATGCGTAATGATTTATTGTAGCGCGTTCCTTTTCTGTTTCCACGGGTATCTGTATTGTGGGTTGACACGTTATAATGTGACAGTTTCCGTAACCAACAGGATTATGGATACATACCCCAAGCATTCCTATACCATTGTTTCAACAACTGACGAATTATATCAGGTAATTGACAGAGGATGGCATGAAGAACTTCTTCGGTTTATTGAGCAAATCAGCGGAGAGGAATACTACCTGCCAACAGAATATATATTTTTATATGTTGAAAAACATCCGATTAAACATGGCCAACAATACTTTTTCTGCGGACCGCTCTGGCTGGCTGGCGGAAATCAAGCGCTGTCCGGAGCAGCTCAGTCACAGGGCCAGAGGCCGGAAATTGTCCATGACGAAATATCAGAGAAGGAAGCGGATAAGACGATTCAATATCACGAGAATTTATATAAAAATTATCGTGACCTACATAATCGGGTTATTATCGAATCAAAAGCGTATCAGTGGTATCAATCTTTTGCCCAATTATATCCGGCGGAAACCAGCATATACTACGAAGATGAGGATTTTGTCTGTTACAAAATCCATCAGGATGCTCAGTCTATGCTTAATCTTGCATTAGGTGTTGGCGGAAATTATGGAGATAGCTAATGAGAAAAATACTATTTGTAATTAATACTATGGGGCACGCAGGTGCGGAAACGGCTCTGATTGAATTATTAAAGAGACTGGAATCTGAAGCTGTAAGGTCTGAAATTTTTCTCTATGTGATTACGGGGCAGGGAGATTTGATTAGACAGGTGCCCTCTTATATCCGGTTATTAAATTCTGATTATGATGATCATTCTGTTCTGACAGGTGCAGGAAAGCGCAGAATGTATAGAAAGGTAATAAGAGCCTTTTTCCGAAATGGCGGGTGCATTCGAAAGGGACAATTTTTCGCAAGGAATATGGTTAGTATGCTTAGAAAGGGGCATATCCAAGTAGATAAGCTTTTATGGAGGATTATGTCGGACGGTGCGCAGCGATTCGAGGATACTTTCGATTTGGCGGTCGCATGGCTGGAGGGAGCCTCGGCCTACTATGTGGCAGACTACGTAAAGGCCAGGAAGAAAGCGGCATTTATACATATTGATTATGAAAGCGCAGGCTATACAAGAGAAATGGATAGAGGCTGTTTTTCCCAATTTGACCGGATATTTGCAGTTTCTGATGAGACGAAGAAGCATTTTACAGCGTTTTATCCGGAATATGCACCCAAAACAGCAGTGATCAATAATTTTATTGCCAGAGAGGAAATTATCAGGCGCTCTAAGGCGCCTGGGGGTTTTTCGGATACGTTTGAGGGGATACGCATCCTGTCCGTGGGGAGGCTTAGTTGGCAAAAGGCCTATGATCTGGCAGTAGAGGCTCTGAAAATCTTAAAGGATAAAGGGTATTGTGTAAGATGGTATGTTTTAGGAGCAGGAGAGCAGCGGAAAAAACTTGAGAGAAAAATAAGAAAATTGGGGTTGAAAGAGGATTTTCTCCTTTTAGGGATGGCGGAGAATCCTTATCCATATTATGCGCAGACGGACGTGTATGTGCAGGCAAGCAGATTTGAGGGAAAAAGTATTGCTATCCGGGAAGCGCAGGTACTTGGCTGTGCAATTATTGTGTCCGATTGCAACGGGAACCGGGAGCAGGTAAGTAATCATCAAGATGGAATTTTGTGTGAATTAACTCCATGTGCCATTGCAGAGAGTATCGCAGAACTTTGTGAAAATGAGAAGAAGCGAAAAGAGCTGGGAAAAGCGGCGCAGTTGAAAAACATGACAGATGGGCAGGAACTAAAAAAATTATGGAGCCTGCTGGAGAAAAATCAGGATGCTTCAGGTTAAGTTTACAAGGGGGATAGCCGGAATGGAGGATGCAATTGATTTCGTAATAGTAAGGGTAGATGGGCAGGACGACAGGTGGAGAAAACAAAGGGCGGCATTTCAAACTGAAATTTCCAAAGGAGATGATTCCGAAGAACGGTACAGAGACTGGGGCTTACTGCGTTATTGGTTTAGAGGAGCGGTTTGCACCATGGGTATAGAAGATACATTTTGTTACATGAGGCCACATTCCCTTATGGTTAAATGTGAACCATCCCAAATTGCATATTGTAAAGCATGAGGATTATATTCCAAAAGAATTTCTGCCTGCTTTTAATAGTCATGTGATAGAAATGTACCTGCACCGTATCAAAGGTCTTTCAGAAAGGTTTGTCTATTTCAATGACGATATGTTCATGATCCGTCCTCTTTGTCAGACAGATTTTTTTAAAGACGGAAAGCCCTGCGACATGCTGGCTTTTCAGCCGGTGGTGGCAAATTCTTCGAATCCCACCATAAAAATTAGGGTAAATCAATATTTATTTCGGGAGTGGCAAAAGCTTTTCGGGAATTTTTATCCACAGAATATTTTGTAATTTTTCTGCTATATGAATGTGCAGGATGAGAATGCCAGACTGGTTCGGATCATCGAAAGACAAAAAAGAAAGATTATTTGTATCAATGATGCTCCAATCACCGGAAACCAGGAAGCGGTTCGTAGGGAGCTGCAGACAGCATTTCAGAGAGTTTTGCCAGAAGCTTCAGAATTTGAACGATAGGAATAATAAATTTGGGACAAGGCCGGAACGTGTTCGGGGTTCAAAGAGGGTAAGGAGGCACGGAGTGTGAAAATTGATCGAATGGGCAATGCTGTCCGCAATACATTAATTGCCGAAGTGCTGACGGTTTATCGTGCGCTGGCGCCCTTTGTCCTGCGGACTGCATTGCTGTATTTTCTGGGAGTACAATATCTTGGCTTAAATGGTTTGTTTGCCTCTGTTCTCCAGGTCCTGAATGTTGCCGGACTGGGGGTGGAGAATGCCATTGTCTTTAGCTTATATAAGCCTATTGCACAGGATGAGAAAAATATCATATGTGCATTACTGAGGCTTTATCGGAAATATTATATCAGTATAGGACTTTTTATTGCGGCGGCAGGAATCGGGATAGCGCCTTTTTTGCCGAAGCTGATACAGGGAGAGGTTCCCTCCGATATCAATATTTCTTTTGCATTTCTCTTGTATCTGATGTATACGGTGGCTTCCTATATGGTGTTAGGCTATAAAAAGTGCTTACTGAAAGCTCATATGCGAAATGATATACTCAGCAAAGTTGTATTGACCGTATCTATATTTACGAATGCTCTCCAGCTATACGCAATTTGTATCCTCAGAAATTATTACATTTATCTTGGAATTTTGTTCTTGTACATTATCATAGCTAATTTGATCTCTGCCAGACTCGCGGAAAAGATGTATCCGGAATATAAACCCTCGGGACAGGTAGAAGGAGAGCATTTGCTAAAGCTGAAAGAAAAGATCAGAGATTTATTTTTAGTCAAAATCAGCACGGTGCTTATGAATTCTGCCGATATAATTGTTATTTCGGCGGTTATGGGACTCAATATACTGGCAGTATATCAGAACTACTATTTTGTCCTTACAACGGTCATTACATTTGTGGAGGTTTTGTTTGATTCGGCTATAGCGGGAATTGGAAACAGCCTGGTGACAGAATCAAAGGAAAAAAACTACACTGATTTTCAGATGATGACATTTATTATTGCATGGGTAGCTGGATGTTGTGCCTGTTGTATGCTCTGCTTATATCAGCCGTTTATGTGTATATGGGTAGGAGAGGATTTGCTGTTGCCCTTTGGTATGGTCATATTGTTTGTATTCCGTTTTATTATCATGGAATTAAGCCGGATAATAAGTGTATATAAGGACGCAGCGGGAATGTGGCATAAAGACAGATTCAGGCCTTTTATAACCGCTTTACTGAATTTGTTTTTGAATATTCTGACTATCAAAGACTTTGGACTTTATGGCGTTTTATTCTCTTCCGTAATAGTTACTTTGGCGGTAGACTTCCCATGGTTGCTGCATAATATTTTTTCATTGCTGTTTTCACGGAATTATTTATGGACATATGTCAGGTCAATCTGTTATTATCTATTGATAACAGGGCTGTCCTGTATCTTTTCGATCATGATTTGCAATTGGATTTCGTATAATGCATGGAGAGGGATCATCGTGAGAGCGCTTATATGCCTCATCGTTCCCAATGTCCTTTTCCTGATTACTTACAGGAAAAGGAAAGAGTTTAAACAATGGGGCAGCATGATGAAATCCTTATTAAGGTGCTGAAGGATTCGATTGATTGTTTTTCTTCGAATGAAACATGCCGTGCAATCCGGTAATTGGATAATATATGATAAAAGATAAAATATTAAAAACCTTATATGCTTTCAGGATCGCGTTTTTTTCTTCCCTTACCCTTGCTATATGCTGTTCGCAGTATTTCTTTTCGGTCAAGGGAATAGAAAACTCTAACTATCCGCGCATAGGTTTCCCCGAGTATGGAAGCAAGATTTCCTATGTGGAAATAACAGAAAAACCATTCTACACAGAATCTTCCCGCGAACTGCGAAATCCTAACCGGGAGTTTTATTATATTTACGGCTTCAATATTACAGACGAGGAGACGGATTATGTACCAATAATTCAGGACAGGTATCAGGCAGACAAAGATACCTGCCTTACAATGGTGCAGATCAATCTGCAGGCATACCGGGACAGGGAGATTACCCCTGCAGGGCTTGCAAATATTGAATCATTATTTTTTGCCCTGGAGGGGATTGACAAACAGCTTATCGTTCGTTTTTTGTATGACTGGAGCGGCGAGAGCGAGAAGTATGAACCGGATAGCCTGGATATTGTTTTGAGGCATATGCAGCAGCTTGAAACAACCCTGCGGGGTCACAGCGGTAAGATATTTACTTTGCAGGGGCTATTTATCGGTAACTGGGGAGAGATGAACAACACAAAGCTTTTTTCTTCCGAGAATATACAGCGTCTTTCGTCACAGCTTGCAGCGGTGACGGAGGAGTCCACGTATCTGTCGGTCCGGACGCCTGCTCAGTGGCGGATTATCACAGGACAGCCTGCTCCTTTTGCAGGAAAGTATGCTAAGAACAGCTTGGCCGGAAGGCTCGGCCTGTTTAATGACGGTATGCTCGGTAATGCGGGGGATTGTGGTACATATGGATCTAGAAGTGCAGTAGAGGTGGGGAATTTTGAACATTGGAATCGAGAGGAGGAACTGGCGTTTCAGGATCAGCTCTGTCGACAGGCCCCCAATGGAGGCGAGGTTATTAGTGAGAATCCTTACAATGATTTTGACAATGCGTTGAAGGATTTGGCAACGATGCATGTAACTTATTTAAACAGGGATTATGACAGAAATGTATTTGAAAAATGGAAAAAAACAATAGTTCAGGAGGATAGCTGTTTTGATGGTATGGACGGGCTGACTTATATAAAGCGGCATTTAGGGTATCGATTATTGATCACAGATACGGCTCTGGGATACGAATTTCCGGATCCATATTTTTCTGTGGACATCCTGCTGAGAAATGTGGGTTTTGCGCCAATTTATAAGAAGCATGAGATAAAACTGTATCTCTACAGCCAGGAAAAAGAACATCTGTTGTCCTATGATCCGAAAAGAGATTTAAGCGGGCTTGCGGGAGGGAATGAAGCGGAAAAGACAGAGATTTTGCATATGGAAATCCCTATAAAAGATCTTCAGCAGACCGAATACGAACTGTTTTTTTCGATTACAGATATCGATTCTGGGAAGAGGATTTTTTTAGCCAATGAGCAGGATGCAGGAGCATATGGATACCCGGCAGGAAAAATAAAACTGCATGAGGTGAGGATTGAAGATTTGTTTTGATTGGAGCACTTCCTAAGAATTTATTAATCTCATCCTCCGATCCTTGACGGGGAAAAGGCAATATTATAACATGAGTGTATTAAGATGATTAGTACACTTGGAAAAGCAGAGCGGGAGCCGCAGGCGAAAGAAGGCTTTGTCTGCCATACTCAGTGCGCGTGCAAAAACACGCAGATGGGAGCTAATATGATTTTCATAGATTACCGAGACGCCAGACCTATCTATGAACAGGTAACGGACCGGTTTAAGATGTTGATTCTGCGGGGGGTACTGTGCCCGGACGAAAAAATCCCCTCTGTACGCAGCCTGGCAGTGGATTTGTCCATCAACCCTAACACCATCCAACGGGCCTATTCCGAACTGGAGAGACAGGGATATATCTATACGGTAAAGGGAAAGGGCAACTTTGTGGCGGATGATAAGGAGCTTTTCCTGAAATACAAAGAAGAGCTTCTTGCCGGGCTTAAGGACCTCTGCAGGTCCGCTTTTGAGGCGGGGATTACGGAGGAGGAAATCATTCAAAGTATAAAGGGGGAGAAGGCCAGTGATTGAGATTAAGAATGTGACTAAGTCATTTGATCATATCAGGGCAGTGGATGATGTGAGCGTGACGATCAGGGAAAATACGGTGTTTGGCCTGATCGGAACCAACGGAGCGGGCAAGAGCACGGTGCTTCGGATGGTGGCGGGAGTGCTCAGGCAGGAGACAGGTGAAATCATCATTGACGGCAAACCGGTTTTTGACAATATGGAGGTGAAGAAGAAAATTTACTTCATTGCGGATGAGCCCTACTTCTTTGCCAACTGCAATGCAATAGATATGCAAAAATATTTAAGCAGTGTGTACCCGGATTTTGCAGCGGTGGATTACTATAATTATCTGATGAATTTCGGATTGGACAAAAAAAGAAAGGTCAACACCTATTCCAAGGGAATGAAGAAGCAGCTTGCCCTGATCTGCGGAGTATGCAGCAATACCAAGTATCTGCTCTGCGACGAGACCTTTGACGGTCTTGATCCGGTGATGAGACAGGGGATCAAGAGTATTTTTGCCAGCGAGATGGAGCGCAGGGGGATGACGCCGGTGATTGCCTCCCACAACCTTCGGGAACTGGAGGACATCTGCGACCATGTAGGCCTGCTCCACAAGGGCGGTGTCCTGCTCTCCAAGGATCTGGAGGATATGAAATGTAACATCCAGAAGATACAGTGCGTCTTTAAGACCACAGAGGACGAGGCAAAGGCAATTTCCGCGCTGGATATTATGAAGAATGAAAAGAGAGGCTCCTTAAATGTCCTTACCGTGCGTGGGAACAAGGCGGAGATCATGGCAATTTTCGCCACGGTAAACACCATATTCTTTGAGGCGCTGCCTCTCTCCCTTGAGGAGATATTTATCAGTGAAACGGAGGTAGTGGGTTATGACATCAAAAAGCTCATTCTTGGCTAATTTGAGAGAAAATAACAAGAGAAGACTGTGGGTCTGGGTTATATCGGCTCTGGTTTTTGTGCTGGCCTTTCCGATCCTGCTCTCCATTATGATCAGCCAGATCAAAACGGGGTCGGCCTATTTAAAGGAGTCATTCAGTGCAGAGGTAGCAGAGGAAATCCTTCATGAAAGGCTGCTGGATGCAATGAGGGGGCAGCTTGGATTTTCGGTCAAGATGGTCGGCGCCGGGATTCTTGCCGTAATCAGTGCGATCCAGGGATTTTCTTATCTCTACAGCAGGAAAAAGATGGATTTTTATATGGGGATGCCGGTGAAAAGAAGTAAGCGTTTCCTGATCATCTGGTTAAATGGCATTCTGCTCTATGTAGTGCCGGCCCTTTTGGGGCTTGTCATCGAGATACTGATCGCAGCCGGAAACGGGGCAATGGATGTGACGGTGGCTTACAGCGCCTTTTGCGGCTCTCTGGTTCATTTTGTTTTTTATCTTAGTATTTATCACCTTTCGCTTCTGGCGGTAATGCTGACGGGAAATGTGATTATTACCTGCTGCGGTATTTTGGTGCTTTTCCTGTATGAATATGCGGTAAGGTGGATGGTGGGAAGCTATCAGTCTTTCTTTTTCCGTTATTTTGATTATTATAATACGAGGACAGAGCCTGTTTTTTCTCCCTTCGCTATATATAGCAGCCTGGCCGATACCTTTGCATATGAAAACAGACTGGATCCCAAGGCCTTTGCGGGCCTGCTGCTGTTTGGCCTGCTCACAGGGGCGGCTGCGTATTTCTGTTATCGGAAGCGCCCGGCAGAGGCGGCCGGAAAGGCCATGACCTTTGAGGTTACCAAACCGGTGATCAAGATACTGCTTACGATTCCTGCATCGCTTTTGGCAGGGATGGTAATCGGAGAGACGGTAGGCTATGAACCGGAGGTTTCCTCTGACGGCATGGGATATATGGTTCTGGCCATTCTGCTTGTGGTGGTGATCGGAAGCGGCGTGATACAGGTGATTTATGAATTTGATTTAAAGGGAGCCCTGCACAAAAAGCTCCATATTCTGATCAGCGGGGCGGCTGTGGCATTGATCTTTCTTATTTTCCACAATGATCTGTTTGGATATGACCGCTATGTGCCGAGGCCGGAACAGGTGGAGAGTATCGCCTTTGTGCCGGAGCTCTATGAGCAGTCCATGAGCAACACATACTTTGACAAGCAGGGGCATTATCTGTCCGATACGGAGTATGCTGACCAAAATATGTATCTGCATGATGTGGAGGCGGTCTGTACTCTGGCCAGGCATTCTATCGACGAGTATGATAAAGTAGCTGCGGATCTTCAGAAAAATTATGATGAGGAGAAGGCAGGCCGATGGTCCCGAAGTACATTGATTTATCGGTTAAAAAGCGGAAAAACGGTTTGCCGCAGGCTCATGGTAAATGTAGATGATGAGGCTGCAATCGGGCTTCTCGATCAAATTATGGGATCTGACGAATTCAAAAAGGGGTACATGATCGGGGCCTCAGAGCAGGTAAAAAATATGCTGCGGGAGGAAGGCCGGCATAAGGTGAAAGCCGACTATGGCAATATGGTTTACTGGAAGGACATGAGCCGGCAGGAAGCCATCGAGCTTTTGGAGCTCTATCAGAGGGATCTTTCCCGTGCCAACTTTACCAACATCAGGGAAAACGTGCCGGACGGGATGATACGTCTTCAGATCACGGAGGACCTTTCCGGCGGCAGAAGGAAGTATGGAACGAGTTATGACGGCGTTACCAGAACCACGTATCTCAATATCAATGTTTATCCGTTTTATGAGGAATGTATGGGGTATCTGAAGGAGCATGGTTATTACATGGAGAATCAGCTTGATCCGGAGGATGTGGCCTATATTCAGATTATGAACAGGAATATGGAAAGCTATCGGGAACTGGAAAAGCAGATGGGGATTACAGAAGATGCTCTGGCCGTGAAGGAAGGGGTTTTCACATCCGAATACGAGGATGCGGACAGGATTGATACCCGCGTGTACAAAGAGTACCGGGGGGAAGAGGAAATCCGCCAAATTGCTTCCTGCTGTTATCCTGTGGATTTCATAGACTCCTATGACTGGGACAGAGGCATAGAGACAGACAATGATTATGTGGTTTACGTATATTTTAATACGGACAGCCCTATGACCAAAAGCTATGGAACCAGTGCGCAGTACAGCTTCCTGAAAGGGAATATTCCGGAATTTGTGGCCGGGGATACGGCTTATCGGGAATAAATTCCGCAGGAAAATTCAGTAGGAATATATTCCTATGGAATAGGGGAATCGGTCAGGCAGGTGTTGCTTTTAAGGGAAGAAATGGATATACTGTGATTAAGGGTATTTGTTAAATGGACACGGCGTGATTATGATTATAAACTATGCGCAGAATGAGAGGAAAGATGGAAGAACGGATCATAGACAGAATGATGCTCCGGGAGGCAAAAATCGGAAAAGCAAGAGTGCGGGCAGTAGATTTGGTATTTATCCTGTGTCTTTTCCTCTTTGCCTTTCTGATCAGATGGAAGCTGATGCCTATAGAGTCGGCGGATTACTGGGGGTTTTTGAAGGGATGGATGGAGCAGATACGAAGCGATGGAGGTTTTCCTTCTCTGGGCCGTCAAATATCCAACTATACCTCCCCTTATATGTATCTCATGTGTCTGGTTTCCTATCTGACAGAGAATGATCTGTATGGACTAAAGCTCCTCTCCATTGCCTTTGATTATCTGGGCAGTATCGCTATGTTTTTGATCATTTACCGGTTGAGCGGCAGTCTGAGGAAATCAATCCTCGGAATGGCCGCTCTTCTCCTGTCCCCAACAGTGATACTGGATGGCGCCTACTGGTGCCAGTGCGATATGATTTACACGACATTTCTTTTGTTTGCCCTGTATTATCTTTTGAAGGGCCACAGCGGACGGTGCCTTTTGTTTGTGGGGATTTCCTTTTCCTTTAAGCTGCAGGCAGTTTTTCTGGTTCCTTTTTTACTGATTCTCTGGCTAAAAAAAAGGACGGTGAAGCTGAGAGACTTTTTGTGGATACCCGCCATATATGTGCTCAGCGCGATTCCTGCCTGGGCCATGGGACGCAGCCTGAAGGAATTATTGCTGATTTATTTTGACCAGACCAATACCTATCCATGGGGAACACTGGAATATCCCAATATTTACGCGCTTTTGGGGGAAGCCATGCCGGATCTGCGCCATGCCGGGGAGGTGAGCGGGGCGGGAACCTTTATGACCATGATGCTTCTGGGATGTATTGCCTATTACTTTTATACCAAAAAGGTGGAGCTCAACGGGGACTTGACGATTACCCTGGCGCTTTTTACCGTGGCCCTTACCGTGTATTGTCTTCCTCATATGCATGACAGATACGGCTTTCTGATTGATCTGCTTGCCATTCCCTATGGAGTTATGAGGGGAAGGCGGCTTCCTGTGACCTGCGGCTTCATGCTAATATCCCTGCTCACCTTCATGCCCTATCTGATCGCAGTACATATCGTGCCGCTGCAGTACCTGGCAATCGCCCAGCTTGGACTGATCGTCTATGTTGGGGCGGATTTGTATGGTTTGGTTCAGAAGCATGCGCAATAGGGGAGAAAAGTCCATGGGGAGGAAATTGAATTTCAAAAAAGGATGCAGATATTTATGGCTGCCTGCAGTTGTACTTCTGATCGAGGTGTTTTTCTTTAATTACAGGCACTGGGAGTCTATTGGCAATCAGGAAATATCCGGGGAATCCCTAAACGGCAGACTTCATTTCGGAAGCGGCTACCTGCAGACCGGCGGAAATACTTATCTGGCGGGGGAAGGCGGCTTAGAGATTTTGGTGGAAGGAATCGGGGAAGAACTGAAAAACGCCTGTATCCGTATCCGGATGCTGAACAGTGAAAAGGACAAGGAAAGTCCTGTTGTGATCCGTCAGTTGGTAACAGATGAATCACATCAGCTATTTTATGAGCTGCCCAGGCGGGAAGTATGGGCGGGAGAAGAAAGAAGCGCCTATATGACCTATCATCTCTACGGCAAATGCGGGGATTTACAGATCATTCCTCTCCTTGAAAAAGGAGATGAGGTTTCCCTCTCCCTGTCCTTAAATCCGGTGATTCCCCTGTTCTTCTCCTGGGAGAGAGTGTTTGTGACGGGGCTTCTTCTGGCGCTGGTCTGCCTTTTAAGGCCTGTCTCCATACTGCATCAGATTCCCGCTCTAAAGCCGGGAAAGCTGCAGACGAAAGGCTTTTGGGGCTGTCCGAAGACGCTTCTCTTTTTTGCGGTTCATGGGGCTTTGTTTTTCTGCCTTACCGGTTTAAATCCCTTTTTTCAACAGGAGACGGGAGGAAATCAAAAGCAGTATCAAAAGCTGGCCGAAAGCCTGAAGGCGGGAACGTTTTTTGTCATGGAGGAGCCGCCGGAGGTTTTGAAAAATATGGAAAATCCCTATGATTTTGCCTACCGCAACCAGTTGATGGAGGAGAGCGGGGAAGGGTATCAGTGGGATCATGCCTATTATGAAGGGAAATATTATGTGTATTTCGGCGTGGTTCCCGCAGTGCTTTTTTACCTGCCCTTTTATCTGCTTACGGGAAGGCATTTGTCAAACCACACCTTGATTTTCCTGTTATCGCTTCTGTTTCTTCTGGGAGTCCTGGGAGTCATTTATGAACTGATCCGAAAATGGTTTCCGAAAATTTCCCTGGCCTCCTGGTTTCTGGTGACAGAGCTGGTGCTCACAGGGAGCAATGTGATTTATATGACGAAACGGCCTGATCTGTATACAGTGCCTATCCTTTCTGGCCTGTCTTTTGGCATGCTTGGGCTCTGGTGCTTTTTAAAGGCAGTGGAAAAGCAGAAAATGTCCTGCGTTTATATTGCCCTGGGCTCTTTTCTGACGGCCCTGATTGCCGGGTGCCGTCCCCAACTGTTTGTCTTTGTCATCCCGGCAGTGTTTTTGCTCACACAACATATGTTATTGTATCCGGAAAAGAAAAGCCCGGCGGGGAGGAAGTTTCCTTTTTGGCCGGCCGTCTCCTTCTTTTTGCCGATGCTGATCGTGGCGGCAGCGCTAATGTATTATAATTACAGCCGTTTCGGATCTGTTTTTGACTTCGGAGCGAGTTATAATCTTACGTTTAATGACATGAGACGGCGGGGGTTTCACTTTGACCGGATTCCTCTTGGAATATTTGCCTATCTGTTTGCGCCGGTGCAACTGACAGAACAGTTTCCCTTTGCGCAGGCGATTTATTTTGACAGTCAGTATATGGGAGTGACCATACAGGAAGCTACCTATGGAGGGATATTTAGAATCCATCCTTTTGCGTGGTTTTGCCTTCTGCCTTTTCTTCTTTGTAGGTACTTCCGAAAATATAATCAGAGCGCCTGGAAAATGGCACTGCTGTTTACGGTTTCCGCGATAGGGGTGATCGTGATTGACACCAATATGTCGGGAATCCTTATGAGGTATTTCAGTGATTTTTCGGTTTTCTTTATGCTTGCCGGGGCTCTGTCAGCATTTACTTTACTGGAGCGTTTCGGCCTGGAAGCTCCGGCTTGCCCGGCGAAAGAGCGGCAGGGAAGCGCCGGTTTTTTCAGGGCGGGTATAATCTGGGGCTTATTGTTTTGCCTGGTGGGGAGCCTGGTTTACCAGGGAATGATCTTTTTCCTGGATACGGGAGAGTCCCTGCGGGAGCTGCGCCCGGATTTGTATTCCCATGTTAAGTATCTGACGGCTTTTTGGCTGTAGGGAGGAGGAAGGGATATGCCATTGCTGAGCGGCGTTTCCATGCTTTTATTTTTTGGCTTTATTGTATTTGCGTTTCTCACAAAGGAAGAAAAGGTGGAGTCCGGACCGGAGCAGGTTTTTGACAGGAGGAGACAGATTCTTTTTTTTCTGCTTTTTGCGGGAATTTTGGCAGTGCGTTTTTTTCGGTTCCCACAGGTGCCCGGAGGACTGAATCAGGACGGGGCCATGGGGGCGGTAGACGCAAAGGCTCTTGGGGATTACGGCACCGACCGCTTTGGCACCTTTCTTCCGGCGCATTTTAAAGCTTGGGGCTACGGGCAGATGAGCGTGCTGCTTTCTTATTTATCGGTTCCGTTTATCCGGGTGTTGGGCCTGAATAAGCTTGCCATGCGTCTGCCTCTGCTGATAGTGAGCCTGACGGGAATCTGGGGCGTGTACCGGATTGTTGCCGCGGTCCACGGCAGAAACGCCGCAGGGATTGCCCTTTTTCTCACGGCAATGAATCCGTGGCACTTTATGCAGAGCAGATGGGCTCTGGACTGCAATTTATTTCCGCATATGTTTATTCTGGGCTTTTGTTTTCTGGTGAATGGTCTGAGGAAAAAGAAAAGCCTCTATATTTCCATGCTGTTTTTTGCCCTGTGCATGTACTCTTATGGGGTTTCTTTCTATATGGTGCCTTTCTTTCTGCTGGCGGCGGCGCTGCTGCTCTTAAGGGTGAAAAAGGTTACGGGCAGGGAGTGTATGGTCTGTATCCTGATTTACTTCGGAATTTCCTGGCCTGTTT
The DNA here is from genome assembly GCA_910579425.1 of uncultured Lachnospiraceae bacterium. Classification (GTDB taxonomy): domain Bacteria; phylum Bacillota; class Clostridia; order Lachnospirales; family Lachnospiraceae; genus Suilimivivens. The sequence continues at coordinate 36,881 of CAJTVL010000028.1, forward strand.
ATGGGACAATGCTGATCAACTTTATGAAATGGGAAACCGTTAGCCTTCCCTTTGTAACCATGCCATACTTTGAGGAAAGCATCCGTTCCGGGGACATACTGTTTTTTGCGGAGGATATGGGAGAGCAGCTTTTAATTAACTTAAAGGCGCTTCTTCGCGTTGTGTTCTGGCAGCGGGAGGACTTGCCGTGGAATTCCATGAAAGAGTTTGGAACCATGTACCAATGTACTATGCCCTTTATTCTTCTTGGGGGCGTTTTAGTGTTCCGGCGGGCGATAAACCGCGGGACATGGACAGAGCAGAGGATTGGGGCCGGATTGCTATGTGCCTTTTGGTTTTTTGGGATTTTGACCGGGCTTTTGATTAATTCCGTGAATGTGAACAGGATCAACATTATTTTTTATGTCCATATTATTTTTGCGGCGGTAGGGATAGAGTTTGCCGTCAGGAAATGGAAGACGCTTCTCTTCGTAACAGGAGCAGTGTTCCTGATTCATTACACCTGTTTTTGCACTCAATATTTTACCCGCTGGTCAGAGGAAATCGACAGAGCTTTTTATGGCGACTTTGTAAGAGCCCTGGAATATGCCCGGAACTGTGAGAGCGATTATTACTGTATTACGCCTGATACACAGTTTGAGGGAGCCCGGCAGGTAACGGAAATCATCACCCTGTTTGTGTTTGAGATCGACGCAAAATATTATCAGGGAGAGAATGCCGGAGCGGAAAAGGAGGGGAGGACAGCGGAAATCCCCTATGAGGAGAAATTCCGTTATGCCAATCCCTGGGAGACGGGAGGAAGCTCAGAGAATATAACATATGTAATTAAAAGCGTAGATGCCGGATATTTTTCCCGGGAGACTTTTCAGGTGACGTTATTCGGAGATTACGGCGTGGCTGTGCCTATAGAACCAGAATCCACTCCTTCAGCCATCTCAGACTAAGGCCGTACTCCTTATCCACAGGGAGTCCGGAGATGACAGGGAAGAAGATGAAAAAGCATAAGACTGCCGCGGCAAGATAGGCGGCAATGGCTTTCGTTCCCCAGGAAAAGCGCTCCCTCAAATGCGCCATGGTATATCCCATCATCAGAATTACAAACAGGATGGCCGGAAAGTAGTGATAGATAAAGGTGATCCGGCTGACAGACATCCAGGGGACATACTGGGCCAGATAGGAAATACATAAAAATCCAGCCTTTTTATCTTTTTTGAAGATCCAGCGGAAGAAGACATAAAGCTGGCAGGGAATACCCACCCACCAGATGAGGGGATTTCCCATACAGCTCACGGAGCTTACCAGATTTTCGGAAACCGCATCATTGGCATCAAGCAGAGGCATCCAGATCACAGGCCACTCATAAAAGGGAGAGCTGTAGTAGTGTTCCGCAATCAGCTTGGAGTGATAATCAAACATATACCTGGTTCCGGAGATCGCCTTGTCAAGCAGCCCACTGTAAGGGGTATAGCCTACCACCGGGATAAAACACAGGGTGTAAACCGCCAGCGGAATCAGAATGAAAAACACGCAGCAAAACCCGAAGAGTCTTAGGACCTTTCCTTTGGGGAAATGGGTGATTGTGTACCAGATAAAAAGAATGCCAAGCCCCAGGCCCGCATAGACGCCGGTCCACTTGGTGGCAATGCCAAAGGCCATACTAAGGCCGCTCAGAGCCAGAGGCAGAAGAACCTCCCGGGGCAGGAAGTTTCCATTATAAGCCGCCGCAGCGCCGGCAGTTTGGCAAAAGGCAGAGTCCTTTTGAAAATACCGGTACATAAAGTAGTACATTGACAGGATAAAAAAGGCGGCAAAAATGTCTATGGTGGCAATCCGGGAAAGATTATAGTGCATACAGTCAAAGACCAAAAGCGCAGTGGTGGACGCTGCCAGAAAGGGCTCGTGAAAGAGCCTGCGGGCAAAGAGATACATCACGGGAATCAAAAGAATCCCGAAAATCACCGACATGAACCGCCAGCCAAAGGGATTCATTCCAAAGAAAAGAATGCCGGCGGAAATCAGCTCCTTCCCGAAGTGCGGGTGGGTGGTTTCGTAGGTGGTCAGCCTGTGAAGAAATTCGTAGGCAGTCCGTCCGTGATAGACCTCGTCAAACATGGTTCCTGTCATATAGGTTTTTACAGAGGAAAAGGTGTCCTGCTCGTCAAAAAGCGCGGGATATTCCACCGTATTGACGGGGAGAAGATAGGAACCGTCAGAGGCTGTAAATACCAATTCATTGAGGATGCATTCGTCATCCGTGGCCACAATTCCCAGATACCGCAGGCGGTAGCCGATGTCAATCCGGTTCCAGGCAAAGACGGATTCGGCGACGGCGTCGCCGTTTATGATTTCCCAGGCCCCGGTCACTTCGTTGAATGCGGAGAGGGAGAAATGCCTTGTATTTAAGTGTCCCAGAAAAACGGACACGGAACCTACATCCAGGTAATCCCCAAAATCCAGTACAATATCCCGGTTTTCAGGGCTGGCGGTGTAAAAGGTTTCCGGTGCAAAGGTATTGCCCAGCCTGAAAAAAGCCAGCACGGAAAAAATCAGAACCAGTCCGGCGAGATAAATGCAGTCCTTTTTATAATAAGTAAAAATGCGTTTCATACAAATCCCATACCTTTCATAGCCTGCAGGCGTTTGGCCCCAGGAGCAATATTAAAACAGCAATAGTATAACAAGTTCTTTTCGTGGTTACAATACATATGGAATTTTTATCCTTGTATTTATTAAGCGCTACAAGGCGCGGAACAGGAGCTGATATGAAAAGAACGATGCAGATTACCGGTATTTGCGGGCGGGAGATCTTAGATTCCCGGGGAAATCCCACAGTGGAGGCAAAGATTACCCTTACGGATACCATGACAGGGAAAAGGTATGCGGGAAAGGCGTCTGTGCCTTCCGGAGCAAGCACGGGCAGATTCGAAGCGGTGGAGCTTCGGGACGCCCAGACAAGGTATTTCGGCCTTGGAGTACAAAAAGCGGTGAACAATGTAAACACAAAGATCAAAGAGGCGTTGACGGGAAGAAACGGCTTAAACCAGGTGGAGATCGACAGACTGCTGATGGAGACGGACGGGACGGACAACAAAGGGAATCTGGGTGCCAACGCAACCTTGGCGGTTTCCATGGCAGTGGCACGGGCGGCGGCCAAATCCCTTGAAATCCCCCTTTATCAGTATTTGGGCGGGGCCTACACAAGGCTGATGCCCGTTCCCATGATGAATATCCTAAACGGCGGCAGACATGCGGCCAACACCGTTGATTTTCAGGAGTTCATGATTATGCCTGTGCAGGCGGAGAGCTTTTCGGACGGTCTGCGCATTGGGGCGGAGATTTATCATTTTCTGAAAAAAATCCTGGAGGAAAAGGGGCTTGCCACCAGTGTAGGAGATGAGGGAGGCTTCGCGCCGAACCTTCCAAACGCAGAGGCCGTGCTGGATTTAATTGTGGAGGCCATAGAGAAGAGCAATTATTTTCCAGGGCAGGATATAAAAATAGCTCTTGACGCCGCCTCCAGTGAATTATACAATGAAAAAACCGGCATGTATCATTTCCCGGGAGAGAGCGCCTTAAAGGGCAGTGAAGTGGTGCGGGATACTGCGGAAATGATCGCCTATTATGAGGAGCTTATCGGCAAATATCCCATTCTTTCCATTGAAGACGGACTCTCTGAGGACGATTGGGACGGCTGGAAGCAATTGACGCAGCGGCTTGGCGAAAAGATCCAGTTGGTGGGAGACGATTTGTTTGTGACCAACACCAAGCGGCTGGACGCGGGAATCAAGCTCCATGTGGCCAATGCCATTTTGGTAAAGGTCAATCAGATCGGAACGGTTTCCGAGGCCATGGAGGCCATTGAAATGGCACAGAAAAACGGCTATAAGACCGTGATCTCCCACCGCTCGGGAGAGACCGAGGATACCTTTATTGCGGATCTGGCAGTGGCCGTAAACGCAGGGCAGATCAAAACAGGGGCGCCCTGCAGAGGAGAGCGGGTGGCGAAATACAACCAGCTTCTTCGGATCGAGGAAGAGCTTGGCACGGTGGCCGCCTACAAAGAGCCTTTCAACAAAATCTGAAAAAAGCCTGTGCCCCTCACAAAGGCCTTGAGCGCACAGGCGAACATAGAAATACTTAAGAAAAGAGAGGAAAGCAGCAAATGATGAGAAAACTTCTTGCACTTCTAATGACCGTGGCGGTACTTGGAATGATGCCCGCAGGAAAGGCTCTGGCAGTATCGCCGGGCGGCGCAATTGCCCGGGGGATCGACGTATCCAAGCACAACGGCGCCATAGACTGGAGCCAGGTGGCGGCCTCCGGTATCAATTTTGCCTTTATCAAGGCAGGAAGCAGTAAAAGCGGGATAGATCCCCAGTTTGCCGCCAATATTACAGGGGCTCAGGCAGCCGGTTTGCGCACTGGCGTGTATCTTTACTCCTATGCAACTACGCCGGAGCAGGCCGCAGAGGAAGCCCGGATGGTACTGGAATGGATTGCGCCTTATACGGTCAACTATCCCATCGTGTTTGATATTGAGGATAGCTGCCATAAGGGACTTTCCGACCAGGAGATGATTGATATTGTGAATGCCTTCTGCTTTGCCATTGACGGGGCGGGATATTATCCTGTGGTTTACTCCTACAAAAATATGTTTACCGGTAAGCTCAGCATCGTAGGCTGGGATAAATGGGTGGCTCAGTATAGCGAAACCTGTGATTATAATAATAACGTATGTTTTTGGCAGTATTCCAGCCATGGAAACGTAAGCGGCGTCAGCGGCAGGGTGGACGTCAATTACCAGTTTAAGGACTACAGCCAGCTCATCATCCGGGAGGGCTTTGCAGGCCATGGCGGCAGCGTGCGCTTTTACCGGGACTGGAGGATGCAGAAGGGTTGGGTGGATTACAACAATACAAGATATTATCTGGACGGCGCAGGGAATCTGGTGAGCGGATGGCTGACGGATACGGATGGAAGCACCTATTACTTATCGCCTGCGGACGGCAGCATTGCCAGAGGACAATGTCAGATCGACGGAGCAAATTATTTCTTTGATCCCGCCTCCGGCGTTATGCTCAAAGGGCTTCAGGAGATCGGGGGAGCGCTTTACTATTATGGAGAGACGGGAGCGCTGGTTCAGAATCAGCCCTTGGAGTTAAACGGAATCTCTTATCAGGCATCGCCGGAGGGCGTGCTGACGCAGGCTGCAGAACCTGTGCCGGAAGAGGCAGCTCCCGCACCGGAGGAAGCGGCTCCTGTGCCGGAAGAGGCGGCGCCCGAGGCAGTTGCCCCGTAAGAAGGGAAAATAGAAAATGGAAAAATCATCTAAAAGTACTTGAAATTAACCGGCTGATATGATACACTTGTTCTCGTTCTCATAAGCAGGGACTAAGAGTGTGAGAGCATTTTTCTAAAATACTTGTGCAGGTAGTCCCGAGGGACGGCAGGAGGTACAAATGGAAGTATTCAGAATTATTCTTCAGGTTGTTTTTATCATATTGTGTATTGCACTTACGGTGCTGGTACTGATGCAGGAAGGTAAATCGGCAGGTTTGGGAGCCATAAGCGGTGCGGCGGAAACTTATTGGGGTAAGAATAAAGGGCGTTCCATGGAAGGGAAGCTTGTGAAATTTACCAAGTATCTGGCGGTCGGGTTTATGGTACTGGCCATTATTTTAAATCTGAATGTATTTTAGCAGGTAAGGCATTCTTGAAGGAGAATGCCTTTTCCATTTTTTGCGCAGACCCGTGCAGAAGAAATATGCCGCTGAAGCGGCGCACGGGCCGTGTGCGGGCGGGTTCTGCCCGATTGTTCCTCAAAAAGAAGATGCGCGGCATAAGGAAGATCATCAGGATATGAGAGAAAAAAGAAAAAATTTAATCTGCCGGCTGGTGGAAGAAGAATATTATGTTCCCATGAAAGAAAAGGAGATTGCCCTTTTTATGCAGGTGGATTCTTCGGACAGGCAGGAGCTTAAAGAAATTCTGGACGAGCTGGTGCGGGAAGGGAGGCTTGCCTTGACGAAGCGGGGCAAGTACATGAAGGGCGACGGGAAGCCCTCCGAGCTTGTGGGTACCTTTATCAGCAATGCCAGAGGCTTTGGATTCGTGGAGATAGAAGGGTTTGATCAGGATCTCTATATTCCGGAGGAGGAAGTAAACGGAGCCTTCCACAGAGACACGGTTCGTGTGGAAATCCTGAAAGGACAGCATGGAAGACGACAGGAGGCCAGAGTGGCGGCTATATTGGGACATGGGATTACCCGGGTGGTGGGAACCTATGACAAGGCAGGGACCTTTGGCTTTGTCATTCCGGACAACGACAAGATACCGGCGGATATCTTTATTCCCGGGGAATGTTCCAGGGGCGCGGTTTCCGGGCACAAGGTAGTGGCGGAACTTACCGATTATGGGGACGACAGACACAAGCCGGAGGGAAGGATCACGGAAATCCTGGGGCATATCAACGATCCCGGGGTTGATATTCTTTCCATTGTAAAAGGCTTTGAGCTGCCTGTGGAATTTTCCGAAAAGGAGCTAAACCAGGCTCAGCGCGTGGCAAAGGAGGTCACCGCGGCGGACAGAGAGGGGCGAAGAGATCTGCGCGGCCTTCCCATGGTCACGATTGACGGGGAGGACGCCAAGGATCTGGATGACGCGGTAAGTCTTTCCAAAGAGGGAAACCGTTATTTTCTGGGAGTCCATATTGCGGACGTGACGAACTATGTGCAGGAAAATTCGGCGCTGGACAGACAGGCTCTTGAGCGCGGTACCAGCGTTTATCTGGTGGACAGGGTGATTCCCATGCTGCCCCATGCCCTTTCCAACGGCATCTGCTCGCTGAATATGGGAGAGGACAGACTTGCCCTGAGCTGCCTTATGACCCTGGATGAGAGCGGCGAAGTGGTTGATTATGAAATCACAGAATCTGTGATCAATGTCAGCCAGAGAATGTCCTATACGGATGTGAATCTGATTTTGGAGGGGGATGAACAGACAAGCCTTCGGTTTCAGGAGTTTTCGGCCATGTTTTTTCAGATGAAGGAGCTGGCGGATATTGTGCGGGAGAAAAGAGAAAAAAGAGGTTCCATTGACTTTGACTTTCCGGAGAGCAAGATTATTCTGGATCAGGACGGTGTCCCCCTTTTAATCAAACCTTATGAGCGCAATGCCGCCACAAGGCTGATTGAAGATTTTATGCTGCTGGCCAACGAAACCGTGGCCCAGCATTTCTACTGGCTGGAGATGCCTTTTGTATACAGAACCCACGACAAGCCGGATCCGGAAAAGATTTTAAAGCTGGGAACCTTTCTCAATAACCTGGGCTATCACATGAAGATAAAAAGCGGCGACAACGAAGTCCACCCCAAGGAAGTTCAGAAGCTGCTGGATCAGATCGAGGGCACGGACGAGGAGGCGCTGATCAGCCGGATGATGCTGCGGAGCATGAAGAAGGCACAGTATACCGTAGACTGTACAGGACATTTTGGACTGGCCTGCCGGTATTATTGCCATTTTACCTCCCCCATCCGAAGATACCCGGACTTACAGATTCACAGAATTATTAAGGAGCAGCTTCGGGGCAGATTGAGCGAAGAGAGGGCGGAGCATTACAGGGAAATCCTTCCACAGGTGGCAAAGCATTCCTCCGAGACAGAGCGGAGGGCGGATGAAGCCGAGCGGGAAACCGATAAGCTCAAAAAAGTAGAGTATATGGAAGGAAAGATCGGCCAGACTTTTGAAGGCGTGATTTCGGGAATCACCTCCTGGGGGATTTATGTAGAGCTTCCCAACACTGTGGAGGGAATGATTCATGTGTCAAAGCTTTCGGGCGACTACTATTATTACAGTGAGGAAACCTGCGAGATGATCGGCAGGGACACCGGAAAAAGCTACAAACTGGGGCAAAAGCTCCAAATTGAGGTGGACGGCGTAGACTATTATCAGAAGAGCATTGATTTTGTGCTGGCTGATACGGAAGGGCGGGACGGAAAATGGCAAAGGGAGAGATGAAGCTGGTAGCCAACAACAAAAAAGCTTACCACGATTACTTTATAGAAGAAAAATACGAGGCCGGGCTGGTGCTTCACGGAACCGAGGTCAAGTCCCTGCGCATGGGCAAATGCAGTGTGAAGGAGGCCTTTATCCGTGTGGAAAACGGGGAAGTTTTTATTTATGGCATGCACATCAGCCCCTATGAAAAGGGCAATATTTTCAACAAGGATCCTCTGCGGGTAAAAAAGCTGCTTTTGCACAGACAGCAGATCCGCAAGCTGATCGGGGACAGCTCCGAAAAGGGCTATACGATTGTTCCCCTGCAGGTCTACTTCAGGGACGGCAGAGCCAAAATCGAAATCGGCCTTGCCAGGGGCAAAAAGCTCTACGATAAACGGCAGGACATTGCCAGGAAAGACCAGCGCAGAGAGATGGAGAAGGAGCTGAAGGTGAGGCTGCGGGGGAATTGACCGTAACAACCCGGTAAAATGGAAATTTTTAAATAGTTGCTTTTTTACCCCGGGTTGGGTATAATAATATCAAACAAGGGATAGTAAAGGTTTCGACAGGGGTCTTGCAGCTGGAGAAGCTATCCGCAGGCGATGCGTCAAATCGCAAAAATAAATATAAACGCTGAAGATAATTTAGCATACGCTGCCTAAGGGCGGCTGTTCGCCCTGACGCACCTACACGTCAGGATGCGGGCATCGACTATGTAGGAAACGACGCAGGCTAAGCTTTGCACCTGTGGGCGTATCATGAAGCTACTAAGCGGAGCGGGGTGTCGTTTTCCTGCTTCGGGAGGGAATGAGGGATTTCCCGAAATAAGCGACTATGATAGTAGAAGGACAGGGAATAGGTCTTTGGACGCGGGTTCGACTCCCGCCTATTCCACTTATGAGGTGTAAAGTTTATTGAAATATCAAAGACTTTACACCTTTTTAATTGGTGCCGCATCCTGAAACGCACCTTTTTTGCGGGTGTTGTGTTCCGGAAGGATTTAGTTTATAATCGTGTAAAGCTTAACAAAAAACCTGGCAGGGAAGGGGTAATATAAAGTGGCAGATAAAAACGAATGGATCGTGGAAGGCTATCTTTTTGGTTCGCCGGCAGATGCGGAACAGGCAAGGGCGGAGCGCAAAAAAGCGCTGTATTTTGAGACGAAGCTGGAAGGAAAGCCTGTAAAAAGTATACAGGCAGTATATGACAAGATGCTGGAGGAAAAAGTATTTACCACGCCGGTAGGCTGGGAATATTTAAAACAGATTCAGGAAAAGCTGCGGCTGCTTGGAGCGCAGGAGGAAGAGATCAAGCCGATCCCGCTTTTTTCCACCTTTGTGCATAAAGAAGAAAAGAAAAATAACAGGCCAAGACCTCAAAAGACCAAAGAAAAGATTCCATATCAGAACCGGTTCAGGGGCTCTCTGGCGGCTAATATTCTGCTGGTAATCCTGGTGGCTGTCATGTTCGCGATCGCGTCGGGCAGCGATAATCCCAATATTATCAATTACAGGAATGCGATTGTCAATGAATATGCTTCCTGGGAGCAGGAACTGACAGAGCGCGAAAAGGCGGTTCGCCGGAAAGAGGCGGAGCTTGGAAATAACGGGCAGGCTTTGGAAGAGGTATCGGAGGAAAATACCGAAGAATAATCTTTTTTTCACACATTCAACATATTTTCGGGGTATAATTTAACGATACTGGAGGACGGAAAAGCGAATGGAAAAATTGAAAATTTTAGTGGTGGATGATGAGGCCAGAATGCGGAAGCTGGTAAAAGACTTTCTGGTAAAAGATCATTTTGAGGTGGTGGAGGCTGAGGACGGCAGCCAGGCATTGGATATTTTTTATCAGCAGAAGGACATTGCCCTTATTATTTTGGATGTTATGATGCCTAAGGTAGACGGCTGGGAGGTCTGCCGTGAAGTCAGGCAATATTCGAAGGTGCCGGTGATCATGCTGACGGCCAAGGCGGATGAGAGGGATGAACTTCAGGGCTTCCAGCTTGGGGTGGACGAATATATTTCCAAGCCCTTCAGTCCCAAGATACTTGTAGCCAGGGTGGAAGCGATTCTGCGCAGAACCAATCATTTAGGGCAGGAAGAAAGCCTTTCCTCAGGCGGGATCATAATCGACAAAGCGGCGCACAGCGTTACTATTGACGGAAGAAGCATTGAACTGAGCTATAAAGAATTTGAGCTTTTGACCTATTTTGTCGAAAATAAAGGGATTGCCCTCTCCCGGGAGAAAATTCTCAATAATGTCTGGAACTATGATTACTTTGGGGATGCAAGAACCATTGATACCCATGTGAAAAAGCTGCGAAGCAAAATGGGGGATAAGGGAGAGCTCATCAAAACGATTTGGGGGATGGGCTACAAATTCGACACGGAGTGATAATACTTTATGAAATATTCAATCCGAAAGCAGTTTGCCCTCGTGTTCGGCCTTCTGATGGCCGGGACGGTTCTGCTTTGCTGGTTTATCAATAACACCTTCCTTGAAAAATATTATCTGGAAAACAAGCAGAAGGCTATGATGAACGCCTACCGCACGGTCAATGACGCTTCCAATGAGGGAACCATAAATTCGGACGCCTTTGATATTGAGTTCCAGAAGATTTGCGGAAAAAATAATATTAATATTATAATTTTAGACCCGGAAACCAAGACCATCAAAACCTCTATGAATGACTATGAGCTGCTGAGCAGGCAGCTTTTGGATTATTTGTTTCGTTCAGAGAGAAATACCTATGACAAGCAGCTTGTGAATGAAAAGAACTACTCCATGTACATCGAAACGGATATAAGGACAGGGCTTGAATATGTGGACATGTGGGGAATCCTAGACAATGGCAATCTTTTCCTGTTCAGAAGTCCTTTAGAAGGGATCAGGGAGAGCGTTTCGCTGGCGAACCGGTTTCTGGCCTATGTAGGGATCGGCTCTGCGGTTTTCAGCGCATTTATCATCCTTTTGGTTTCACGGAAGGTGACGGAACCCATCATGGAGCTTACCGGAATTTCCGAACGGATGAGGCATCTGGATTTCGATGCCAAGTACACGGGAAACAGCAAGACGGAAATAGCGCTTCTTGGACAGAATATCAACAAGCTTTCCGAGGCGCTTGAAACCACAATTTCGGAACTGAAAAGCGCGAATAATGAACTGAAAAGGGATATTGAGAAAAAGAACAAAGTAGATGAGATGCGAAAGGAATTTCTGTCCAATGTGTCCCATGAGCTTAAGACTCCGATCGCACTGATCCAGGGATACGCGGAGGGACTTAAGGAGGGAATCAATGACGATGCCGAGAGCAGAGAGTATTACTGCGAGGTGATCATGGATGAGGCCTCCAAAATGAACCAGATGGTAAAAAAGCTGCTCACCCTGAATCAAATGGAATTTGGCAATGATATGGTCACTATGGAGCGCTTTGACATTACGGAGTTGATCGGTACCTATCTCCAGTCAGCGGCAATTTTGTGCAGACAGAAAGGAATCAGTCTGCAGATGGAGGACTGTCCGCCGGTTAATGTATGGGCGGACGAGTTTATGGTGGAGGAGGTCTTTGGCAATTATTTCAGCAATGCCATAAATCATGTTGCGGGAAAACGTGTTATCGATGTAAAATTGACTTTGGAAGAAAAGAAGGTTCGTGTTTCGGTTTTTAATACAGGTGCGCAAATACCGGAAGAAAGCCTTCCTCATATCTGGGAAAAATTCTATAAGGTCGATAAGGCAAGAACCAGGGAATACGGAGGCAGCGGCGTGGGGCTTTCTATTGTGAAGGCCGCCATGGAGGCCATGAATCAGAGATATGGGGCGATCAACTATGACAATGGAGTTGAATTTTGGTTTGAGCTTGAAGCAGAATAAGACATAGAGGGGAAGAAAAATGTATCAGGAAAATAACCAGGAGATCAGCAATTTGGAAAGGGCCGTAAAGCTGCGCCGCGAGGCCGATTTTCTTGAAAGCTGCGAACGTGTCAAGTCCAGGCTCAGACAGCTTATGGAATTATCAGAGGATCCTTATTACGACCGGTATCTGGCGCAGATGTGGAGGGATTTGGAGAGCGGAAAGGCTACGCCAAAGCAGGTGGAGCAGGAAGCACAGCGCAGTTATCTTCAATATATAAGGCGTATGACACCGATAAAGTCTGAGCTGCCAAAGCGGCAGGCGCCCGGAGGGCATGTTTTCTCAAACTCAAATGCGAGACAGCCTCAGCTCCCGGCAAATACAAAGCAGCCAAAACAAAAAGGAATCAGGCAAAATACGCTGGAATTTAAGATAGGGATCCATGTCTTTGGTATGACAGGAGCCTTGTTTGTGTTGGCTGCGTTTGTCATTTTGGGCTTCCAGTTTCTTGGGGGCCTGGGACAGGGGCTGTGCCTGTATGGTGCGGCGCTTGCGCTGATAATCTGTTCAGAGCTTTTGGGAAGGCGCAGGGAGCAGACCGTTTTTTTCGGTATCATAACCGGAATTGGGATAGGCGGGTTGTACATCGCGAATATTGTCAATTACCTGGTACTGCACACCATTAACGGGATCGAGGCGATGAGCGCCGCGCTGCTCATTGCGCTGGCTTCTATCTTTCTGGATCGGAAAAGAAATTCGGCATGGATCAGGATCATCAGCCTTACAGGGTGCTATCTGTGTTTTTTTCCGGCGAAAGGTTTTGAGTCAGAGTTGTATTTTTTAGTGATAGCTGTTATGCTGTTAGTGATGAATATGGCAGGGGTATTTTTCCGCAGTCAGAGTCACCAAACGTTGGTTAACGTGGTGCATTTGCTTTTGAACACTGTTTTTACCCTTCTTCTTGTAAGAAAAGCCTGGATCGAGGAAATCAGCCCGCTTTATCTTGTATTTTATGTGGCCACTGTATTTATTTTTGTGAACGTTCTCAGCTTCAGGGAATGTCTGAAGCGGAGGGAAATGCCCTTTGCATGGTGCTGCGTCGAAAACGGAATTCTGGTTTTGCTCCTTTTCATGATCGGAAATCTGCATCCCCAGACTGCGGCGCAACCGGAGATGGCCTTATTTGTCCGCCTGACGGCTGAAGTGTTAATCCTTGCAATCTCTATTGTTACATTTCTTTTATGGGAGAAAGAGGATCCAAGAAGGTGGGCACAGCTTTATTATGGGGCAGGGGTGGTACTTCTTTGCGGTTCCTTTTCAGAGTATCATCCGGAAATCATACTATCCGTTTTGTCTGCCTTTTTTGGGATAAAGCTTTTTGCGTCCCAAAAAGAAGTTTTGTTGCTGGACTGCATCGCAGTCTCCTGGGTAGGATTCACGGGAATATGGCTTTCAGATTACTGGTATTGCTGGTTCTTTGCGGGGGCGCTTTTTTTGTCTGTATTCCGAATAAGGCAGGCATATTTATACCATGAGTTTACAATCACAGCCTGCATTTTATATATCTGGTGGAGACAGTGCCGCTTTTATTTTGGGGAAGAATTCGGATTAAATGGAGGATGGCTGTATCCCGTCAGCGTGGGAATACTGCTTCTCTTGTTCCTCCTGTTTAATCATCTCCCCGTTCTCAAAAATAAAAAGCAGCAGCCTTATAATATTGTAAGCCTGGTGGTGATGTCCCTGTATTATTTTTTGGTCTGGTTTTGGCAGAACTACATATTCAGCTCCATCATGATGGTTCTTGGGGCGATCACGATTTTGATTGTATTCAGAAAGCGATATGAACTGAAAATTCCAAAGAAATATTTGGTATTGGCAGGATTTCTGACATACTCTACTCTGACAGGACATTATCCGTCACCGGTTATAGTCAGTATTCTTCTTATGATGATTGCGCTGGGATGTGTGGGGATTGGATTTAAGACGCAGGAGCGGACAGAGAGGGTAAGCGGCCTTGTACTTGCGGTTTTTGTCTGCCTGAAACTTATTTTCTATGATTTCAGAGAAGTAGAAGTCATGTATCGTATGCTGGTATTTTTGGTAGTAGGTGTGATCGCGCTGATGATCTCTTATATTTATGTAAAGCTGGAAAAGAAAGAAAAAAGTGAGAGGAGTATGGTATTAAAATGAGAAAAAATTCGATTTTGGCCACTGGTTTGATTTTGGCAGCAGCCGTGACAGGATGCGGAAACTCCATTCCGGAGATGACCGGTGAGCAGCAGGAGCTGGTAGTGGAATATGCGGCAGATGTCCTGGTTAAGCACAGCAAAAATTATGACGGTAAGCTGGTTGAACTTTCCGTAGTGAGAGAAGCCGAAGCGAAAGAGGCGGCAATGAAGCAGGCCGTCAAGGAGGCTGCCAGAGAAGAGGAAGCCCGAAAAGAAGCGGAAAAAGAAAACGAAGAGACGGAAAGTACGTCAAGCGACGTGGAGGTGATTGATAATACAGGGGAGGCAGCGCAGCAAAATCCTTCAACAATAGAAGAGTTTCTGAAGCTGGATTCTGTGAAATTCACTTATACAGGCCATGAAACAGACAGCCTTTATCCGGAGCAGGGAGAAGAACTGTTTTTTGTGATGAACGCTACGGAGGGAAATAAGCTTCTGGTTTTGAAATTTCAGGCTGAAAATTTATCAGACGGGGAAAATTCTCTTGATATTGCGCAAAGCGGAACAAGATTTAAAATTGTTGTAAACGGTACGGAAAAAAATGCGCTGACCACTATGCTGCTCAACGATCTGGCTTATTATCAGAAAACACTGAATGCAGGAGAAAGCCAGGAAGTGGTATTGATCTGCGAGGTCCCTGAATCGGAAGAAGTGTCTAGCCTTGGCCTCGTAATGAAAAACGAGGAGACTTCTACGGAGATTTCATTAGAATAACGTGTTAAAGTGAAAAAAGTGTTCAAAATAGAAAAACAAAAATTTCTACAAATTTTTTAAATTTAGTGTTGACATTCTGAAAAGAGGATGGTATAGTAAGATTCGTTGCGGGCCACAAGCCCAGAAACAACAAAGTTTTGAAGTGGTAACAAAGCACCTTGACAACTAAACAGCAATGCGACCCTGAAAATTCAAGAAGAGA
>CAJTVL010000029.1 GCA_910579425.1 uncultured Lachnospiraceae bacterium
ACGGAACCGTACGTACGGTGGTGTGGGAGGTCGGTAGATAAAATGATTATCTACCTCCTACCCGATTATAATTTAGTCTACAATTTAAGAATCCAGTTTTTAAAGAATTCTCGATTAGCATTCTGAATGTAGATGTAAAATATTTAGTCTACACGCTATGCGTGAAATTGCTGATAACATGGGCAGTTTGTCATGTAGACTGAAGAATAGTCGGGAATTAAGGATAAAAAACTGATTTATTGCCTGACTGAGTTGTGCCAGTCTATCAGGAAACGGATATAGTCCCCACTGGGTCCTTTGACAACCTGGTCAAACTTCACGCTGCGGATGTTTGTAAGGTTAGGGGTTTTTCCGAGAATCTGGTCAGTTTCGTTCTGACGGAACAGGAGTAGCAGGCTTGCGGCAGAACCTTTTTCCGTATAGACTGCGACTTCCACGGCATCGTTGCAGCCGGTCTCCCGCCGTTCCCTGCCAAGCTCCGATGTAAAATGTTTCTGAGCCTGGAGATATAAATTCCCTGCGGCTGTCTCCGCCATTTTGTTTTCGATAAAGGAGTTCCTCCCGCAAAGAAGATCATTCAAATGCATGGAAGTAATTTCTTTCGGAGCGGACTTGAAATAGAAGAGGAGCATCAGGGCTGTGTGATATTCATCATTGGTAAGGGTATAACCGGTGAGATTTTTCACACGTTCAAGGAATGATTCTGTTGCTGATTCCCCTGTTTCAGCCAGTCTGCTCTGCTCCATTTCTGTTTCGGTGGAAAACCGGACAGCAGGAATTATGAATTTTTTGCTGTTATTGTTTTGCGCAATAATCGAGGATGCACTGCAGGACGGGCAGGAAGAGGGCATATCATCCGCATGGAATATGTAATGGCATGCATCACAGGTGAAATAGTTCATGGCATGGTCTCCTTATGGCAACCGGTCAGACGGTTCCGAGCCGCCAGACACTTCTTATCATTGACAGTTACATGTGTACTTTCCGTTTGCTGTTCATTGTAACGGTGGACCGCTTTAGTGTCAATAAATGTGGGAAAGAAATTCTGGGAAATTTCAAGGTGGAACAAGTATTCAAACCTCAGAAAAGGTGAGGCAGATGTATTTATGGCATTTATGAAAAAACAGTTGCAAACTGGAAAAAAATATTTATAATAGAACATATGTGCGAAGCGAATGGGTAGGTGTAGAAGGATAATGGGGGTAGTGATGAAGGAGCAGGATAAACGTGCAATAGAATCGATGTGCCGGTGTGGGCTGGACCTTGAAGGTGTAATTTCTGTTTTTCCAACATTTCCCAAAGAGGACGTTATGGCAATCTATAACGCTGTAAAGAGACTGAATGCAGGGGCTGACGGGGAACTGAATATAAGCATGAATTGTTCATAATCAGATGTGTATTTTACAGGGAATTGCTTTAAAGGATATCAAAAAGCCGCATAAGAAACAGGCGTAGATTGTACAGGGCAGTGGGAAAAGGGATATTGGCAAGCGGCGAAAATGGCATGGAGCGTGAACGGAAGTGGAAGAGGGAGTGTCTGGCACTCCCGCCGGATGCCCTTTTTCATTTATGTCCGCATGATTTTTGGGAGTGCCTTGCCTTTCGCAAGTTCATCCACCAGTTTATCCAGATAGCGGATCTCCTGCATTAAAGGTTCTTCAATGTCCTCCACGCGGACACCGCACACCACGCCTTTTATCAGCCTGCGGTTTGGATTTAATTCCGGTGCCTGTAAAAAGAAGTCTCCGTAAGTAATATCACTTCCCATAAGTCCATTCAGATTTTCTATGCTGTATCCGGTCAGCCAGCAGGTGATTTCATCAACTTCTTTTCTGGTGCGCCCTTTTTTCTCTGCTTTTGCAATCAGCATCGGGTATAGCTTCGCAAAGGGCATGCTGTATATTTTTTCGTTTGCCATGGCAGTATTTCCTTTCTAAAAACCGTCCAAATATTTTTTGCGTTTTGTTATTACTTCAACAACATGCTTAAGAAACTTAGGATAAGTGTCTTCATTCATATTGTCTAAAAATATTTTAGTGTTATCCGTTGAAAATTCATTATCAATAATTCCATCTAAACATGAGTGGGGATATAGCTGTCTCATCGCTGAAAACCATTTTTCATATTTTTTAAAATAAATATCGGGAATATCAAAGCAATATGACCTTTTACCTTTATCAGTATTTCCACCGGGCCATATAGGTATGACATTACCCAAAGAATCTATGTATTGTATAAAATTTGAGTCTATAATGGTCTTATTTAATTTCTCGTATTTTTTAAATTCCGCTGTTAAATATTCTAAAGAAAAATATTCACCTACTTCGTTTTTTATAGTGTAATTTGTCCTTTTACATTTATCTGGATAAAAAACATAGATTCCTATTTGATAAATACCTATAAACGAATATAGCACATCTGTTTTTTTCCACTGAGAAATAATCATATGATTTTCATATTTTTTTTCGATTGATGGCTCTTTTGGATTAGTTTTCCATTGAAAATAATTTTCTATTGTATTTACCATATAACTTCCTCATGAATTTTTGATTTGTTTATTTATCCTATCATACCAGTCAGTCCTTAGCAAGATTCGAGATGGAAATCAGGATATGCTGTCTCGTTCCTGTTTTCGTGCTGGTCTGTTTTGTGATTGCCCCAGGGCAGAGCGGATATTAGTACAGACGGTATCCAATTCTTTCTGATAATCCCGGTAGTAATAGTATTTCTCCTGTGATTCTTTTTTCTGCATCAGCAGTTTTTCCTTTTCTGCTTTCAGCGTCTGTAAGGTAGGGAGCTTTCCGCCACCGGCTTTTTCCTTCAGGAATTTTACAGCGGCTTCATAAAGGGCAAGCTCTGAAGAATGTTCCTGACGGAACTGCCTTTTGTTCTTTGACTTAAGGAACTGTGAATAAACAGATTTATTGGCAAGGTACTGTCCGGTATAGTGGATCTGCTCATTGACCTGCCGGAGCCTGCCTTCAATATCTTTCAGTTCTTTTCTGGAAGAGGAAGCAAGTTTTTTTATTTCGGCAAGTCTGCCCTCTGCATCTTCTACAGTGTTATATCCATGTTCCTGTACATAGGAAAGTGTTTTTGCCATGGCCTGCAGGTTGGAGAGTTTTACTTTTCCAGCGTAGGCTTTGCTCTGCTGGGCTTTAATACAGCGCTGTAAGTCTGTTACCAGACGAAGCCCGGATTTCTCAAATGAGGCTGTAGGTGTATCTGTCTTGGTTTGTATCTCCTGCTGATGTGCAGGGTGCTCCGGGGTATGGATTTTTTCTTTTGGCAAAATTTCTTTTTGCACAGTCCGGTCTTTCCCTGTATTTTCAAGATGGGAATTATTTTCAATCACTCCCATAAGGTAATCTTTTTCATAGTGTGTCCCAAGGCTTCTTCCGGTGACCGGCTTTTCACGGTCAGGGTGGAGATAGCTGAACCTGCTGCGGCTGATTTTGAATTTTATATGGTATTTTTCTGAAAGTATCTGTTCAAATTCTTTGAGATCATGCGCGGAGGCGGCAGCTTCGTCAATAGAAGTGCGCAGGTATTCCTTCTGTGTCTGGAATACGGTAGTGCGTGGTGTAATACCTTCTGAGATCATCTGCCGGTTACGTTCTTCCAATTTTTTCTGGCCGCTGCGTCTGGCATGGTATTCTTTTTCTGTTATTTTCCGTTCTGCTTTCGTGAGTAAGTCTACCTGATGCAGATTTTCCCGCAGGCACAAATCCATAAGCGACTGCTTCAAATAAACAAGGTAATCGTTAGTTAAATGGTGCTTGTTTCCGGCGCGGGAATCGCAGTCACGCTCCATAAAATTCTGACGCTCCACATCATTTTTGCGGAGGCTGTTGATGACAATATGTACATGGATGTTGCCGCTCCCGTTATGCCCGTCCGTGTGTGTGCAGACAAGGGTCTGATGTCCGGGAAAGTTCTTTTTGCAGTATTCAAGCCCAAGCTGCTGTGCCTGTTCCCCGGTCAGCCCGCACTCGTCCCTGTCTTTCGGGTCGAAGCTGATGATGTAGTGGTGGGATTTGATTTCGTCATATTTTTGATTTTTATGGAATCGGGCATTCAGTTCCCTGCATTCCATATCAAAACTGAACGGATCGCACTCTACACCGTCAAGATAATATTCTTCCCGGAGCTGCATTTTTCCATTTTCATCAAGAACCGGTTTTCCAGTGTATTCATCATGTTGGAAAATGAGATATCTTTGTGCCTCACCATAGTCCGCATTCTTACTTGCTATGTGTTTCAGTATCGCCATGAAAATCACCTGCCATCTTTATTACTTCCTGTTGCATTTCGTGAATTTCTGCAAGACACCTGCCTATTGCCTGACGCATTTCCTGTGAATGGATTCCGCCCTGATTAAAGTGGCGGGCAATCTGGTTCAGGTTGCTTCCAATCTTGCCAAACTCTGCAACCAGTTTTTTTAGTTCCGGCACGTCTGCCACAATTTCATATTTTGCAATTACCTTTCCTTTCATTACCTGTCTGCGTAGAAATTCTGCAAGGGGAAGTCCTGCTCCGTTAGCATTTTCCATAATAATTTCGTATTCGGTGTCATTGAAGCGGAGCATGGCACAGTGGCTGCGTTTCAGTTCTTTTTCTTTTTTCGGTCTTGCCATATCATATCCTTTCCCGTGATAAAGCTGGATGGCTCTGCCATCGTGCTTTATCACGCTGCGAGAGTGTAACGGGAGCCAGTTCTGCATATCCGGAGGATATGCCAACCGAGGGTATGGGGCGCGGAAGCCCCATCAAGTAAGCCGGAGTGGCTCAAAATCCACGAAGTGGGTTTTGAGTTACGCAGGCGAAACTTGCTCTTCGAGAACTGAAAGCTCTACTATAATAAAAGCCGATTTGAGAGAACGTATGCTACCGCATGGAAAAGAAAATTTTGAGAAAAAGTAAATTGGCAGGGAATGGAAACGTGGAGGCGGCGGGCAAGGGTTGCAAGGCAACGCTTGCGTAAGAGCGTTCCCGGAGCGAAGCGGAGGGATACGGTATGTGCGAAGGAACGGAGCACATTCCGTAAGCGACTGTGAGGGGAAAGCGTACGGTATGAGTAAGATTGTTTAAAAGTATTTTCACGTCAATTAATTTAACTGAGGACAAATATGATATTTGCAGAAAAATTAAAAATGCTTCGTAAGCAGGCGGGTAGATCACAAGAGAAATTGGCAGAGAAACTAGGTGTATCTTGACAAGCTGCCGCAAAATGGAAAACCGACACGGGTATTCCCGACATTGATAATATCATGGCGGTTTCCAAGCTGTTTGATATTTCCATTGATAAGTTGTTAGGAAATGAAAATGTAATAGAAAAGAAACAGGCGGATTACCTATTCGAGAGCGTAACATAATATGATATTGACGAGCCAAAACGCTACGATATGAAACTGGGTGGTGCAAGGTAGGTGGCACTTTCGTGATATGATGGTGAAAAAATCCTTGTCTTCGCCTTTATATCAAGCTCAATACTGTCGCATTCCAAAGAATTTATTTCAACTGTTTTTGGATTTACTATCCGCTTTTTAATATCATCAATTTTGACTGTGAAATTGCTATCAATCAGGTGTCGGCGATTTCCAAGCTTTGTATTCCCGACGGAACAATTTTCGCTGTTGTCACAAAAGGAATCGGAACAAATATTTACTATGAGAAGAACGGAAAACAGGTAGAAGCGTTTGATACACCCGATGAGGACAATGTGATTGAGCTGAACGGTATTAAAAGTGAACTCATGATCTCCGAGAGTACTTTAGGGGAGGTGTAGTCATGGCAGAGAGACATCAATATAAACCGTTGCGATTCTATGTGGCTTGTTTTGCGGCTACGTGGGTATTCTGGATTACAGCAGCATTTATCAGTAAATCAGAGAATGATAATGGTCTCTCTTTATTATTGATGCTGTTTGGAGTAATGGCATCTGCGGTTACGGCAGTTATTACCGTATTGACTTCAGGGAGTAAGGCATTAAAAGCTGATCTAAGGTGGAAACTGGTAGGATTTTACCGGATTAGACCGCGCAGTATCTTGGCAGCAGTTATTGGATTTATGACGATTGTGGCAGTGTCAATTCTGTTATCACTATTGTTTGGGAAGTCATTGAGGAAAGCGGCTGGCGTGGATACGGAGAGGATTCTGTAGCATTTCATTTTTCATGGTTTACGGAGTCGGTTATCTTTGGTTTTGTATGGGCATTATGGCATCTTCCCCTGTTTTGGATTCAGGGTACATACCATTACGGACTAAGGGAATTGCGTGTTTTTATGTGCTGAATTTCTTAATCAGTGTCAGTCCGATGGGATTTTTGACAACGTGGGTATATGTAAAGAACAACTGCAGTATGCTTGCCTGCATCATTTTTCACTTGTTTGTGAATACCATGCAGGAAAAAATAGCCTTGACGCCGCAGACAAAATGCGTGGAAACGATTGTGATATTCTTTGTGGCGGCTTTTATTATACTTACTAACAAAGAGATGTTTTTTGAAAGAGAACATATTGGATATCTTTTAAGCTATCATGAGGAAAGGGAAGTAGATGACTAATTACAGCGCGTGTAAACGCACTGTAATTAATTAAAACTTTATATTCTGTTCCCGGTATTCGCTGGGTGATAATCCCGTTTCTTTTTGAAAGGAAGAAGAAAAATAGCTTCGGGAGCCAAATGAAAGTTCATCGCTGATTTCCTGAATACTCATTTGGGTTCCTGAGAGAAGTAATTTTGCCTGTCGTATTTTTTCACGTTTAATATAATCTGATACGCTATACCCGGTCTCATTTTTAAATTTATGAGAGAAGTAGTATTCTGTATAGCCCGCCTGTCTGGCTAACTGTGTGATAGAAAGTTTTTCTTTAATATGTATTGCGATGTAATCGCATGCGCTTTTTATCTGTCCGGAGATATCATTCTTTTCCTTTTCCTGTTGTACCCGCTGTACGTAGTCTTCCAAAAGAGTATTGCACGTGGTGGATGTTTCTGCAATGTTTTTGCTATCTTCAATCATCTGCATATAATAGTCATTGAGGGTATAAGCGACGGAAGGGCTTACACCACCTTCGATGGCTGCTCTTGAACAGAGTGTAAGGAGGACAATGGAGGTTGACTTTGCCCTGCGCAGGGAGTCACCTGTGTCAAAACGTGGTCCGTCGCTTAAACTGTAAGAACGTGCAAGGGCATCCAGATAGTTGGGATTTCCTTCCCGCAGCATATTCATGAATTCCTGTTCTGCCATCCATACGCCCCGGTGCTCCTCTGTAATCAGATCGATTTCAGAAGAAGAGGGATTTTGAGATGCCTTTTCCGTAAATTGAATATCATTGGTAGTAATCCGCCTGCCGGTAACGCAGTAATGCAGCATAACGGCATACTGAAAAAGCTGATTAGTAGGGATGATTGGAATATGTTCAAATAGGCGAAAAACCTTTGCACGGATATTGATGGAAAGGTTATGTTTATCCAGCTCCTTTTTAATCATCTGATAAGAGTTTCTTCCGGAATAAGCGGGTCCCAGTGCATGGATTCCGCACAAGGAATCCTCATGGTATTCAAATGCCACAATCCAGATCAGCCCCAGATGGTCATCAATAAATAAGGGTTCCTGCTTCTGGTTTTCCACATGTTTTCTGATTGGCTCTTCCAGACTTAAAAGGATTAGGGTTTTGTCGTCATTTGCAGATACATCTTCTAAAATATCTGAATGTGCAAAGACAAAATCCGGGGAAAAGCTATGCAGAGGAAGGTTATGATTACACTGAATTAACTGCTGAAAAAAATCTAGTTTTTCCTGAATATTCATATTGCTCCTATCTGCACATACTTGATGTGCGTCTTAAGTTTACAAAATCAGTCGCATAAAAAGTTTTTCAATAATTTTATGTCTTCGTCCTGTTCAAACCGGATTGTGCCGCTTTGAAGCAGTTCCGGATTAGATGCTATCGTGAAGAAGATATATTGGCTTAATGTTGACTTTAGGGCAATGCGGTCGCCTTCTGAGGTTTCAAATAATACTTCGGCACTGCATTTCTGAACTTGTTTTAGGAAATTTAATATGTTTATATTCGGGTTTATATGCATAAATAGTCCTCCTTATTTTGCCATAGCATCAGTATACAGGAAAAACAGAAGAAGTGTTTAAAAAATTAATTATTATGTTAAAAAATTGCTGTAATGAATTTAGAAGACATATTTTTCCCCAAAAAATTAAAAGAAAACATGAATTCAAAAACATTGACATTTAGCAATTAAGATAGAATGGTCATAAAAAAACTGAGAGATCCGAAACGAGAAATCTGTTTGTCGAAAGAAATTGGGAAAAGTAAGGAGGCTGAACAAAATGCAATATGAAAAATTATTTCGGACACAGTCAGTATGGAAATCTATTTTTTCACTGGCGGTTCCTTCAGTAATTATTATTTTGGTTATGATTCTCTACAATATGACAGATATGTTTTTTGTGGGTCAGTTAGGAGATACAAGACAGGTAGCGGCTGTTTCTGTGGTGGGTCCGCTTTTTTCTTTGTCAGCAGCAGTGGCGACTATGTTAGGCAGCGGCGGCTGTGCGCTGATTGCAAAGGCATTGGGCAGTGACCATATGCAGGAAGCAAAAGCTTATGCCAGTCTTTGTTTTTGGGGAGCCATAGGATTTGGGATTGTAATTGGCGCGGTATTGCTGTCAGCAGGAAAGGCTATTCTGCCTGTACTTGGTGCAACGGAGGAGATTTTACCGTATGCAGGAATCTACTTGTACGTTTGCGCTTTGGGTGTGCCCTTTATGCTTGCTTCCACAACGCTCGGAACCATTATACGGGCGGAAGGGGCGATCAAGGAAGGAATGGTTGGGAATATGGCAGCCACTTTTGTAAATATTCTGCTGGATCCGTTATTCATTTTAGTTTTTGGAATGGGAGTTGCAGGCGCGGCAGCGGCAACAGTAATCGGAAATCTCGTGGGAACATTGTATTATGTTTATTTTATGAGAAAAAAGGCGGTTGTACTGAATATGAGTATTCGATTGGCGGCGAAAAACCGAAAAGAATTGTTTTCCGTTATTATGCTGGGAATGCCCAATGCACTCAGCAGTATATTGTCTGGATTTGCCTCTACATTTTCCAACAGGCTGCTTAGGGGTTACGGGACAGGTGCAATTGCAGCCATGGCGGCAGCAGGAAAGACTACGATGCTGATTGGGATGATACAAATGGGTATCTGTATGGGAATCCAGCCATTGCTGGCATACAATTACGGAGCGAAAGATATTGCCCGTTTAAAGGAAATCATACAAAAAGTCTCAATCCTTACAATTGGCGTCGGGGCGGTGACGGGAGGATTTTGTTATTTTTGCCGAAGCCAGATTATCAGTATGTTTATCAAAGAAAGTTCAGTTGCCGTTATGGGCGAGGAAATGGTATTGTTTCTGGTAATAGCCAGCCCTGTTATCGGGCTGTACTATCTGAGTACTAATTTTGTACAGGCTTCCGGATGTGCGGTTCCGGCAACTGTGATGTCAGTACTCCGGCAGGGGATTCTTCTGATTCCGTCTTTGTATCTGTTTCACGGGTTGATGGGATTGTCCGGTATTGCTGCGGCACATACGGCAGCAGATATACTGTCTGTGGCAGTCAGCATGCTGCTTTTGTTTCGTCAATATCGTATGTTGGTTAAAAAGGTGGAAGAGCAGAGCGGAGATTAATGCATGGTCTTACGGTAAGTCTTGGGGGTCATATGATAATATTCCTCAAAGGCTTTATAAAATTGGGTATAGTTACAAAAGCCAAGCAGTTCTGCGATTTCATTAATATTCATTTGGGAGGAAAGCAGTAACTGCGCTGCTCTTGTCATACAGAGTGAAGAACTATATTCGTAAATTCCAAGGCCCGTATACTTGCGTATTATTTTGTAAAGATAGTCTCCGGAATAGTTGAAATTCTCCTCAAGCTGTCGGCGAGAAACTTTTCTGCCTGTTTTTTTCATAAATTGTGAGAGCTGTTCAAACAGTATTCTTTCTGATTCGGTTCCGGGTTTGACGGGTGTGTTTTGATAGTTATTTTGGTCAAACAGATGCCAGAACAATTCCATACAAAGGGCGCGCAGCTGGAAAGAGGAGCCAAAGACGGGTTCCTGTATTTCATGGAACATTTTTTCAAATATGGAATGAATATATTGTTTCACCCACGAAGCGTCTCTAAGGGGAATGAAATCAATATACTCTTTCTGTTCAGGGTTTTCCTGATGCAGAGTCTGGAGAAAGAAATTCTTCATCAGTCCATTGCAGGGGGCGTCTTCCGTCGGGAAATATTGTTCCGCGGTAAACAGGTTTCTGGCAAAATTTTTGGATAACTGCAGAAACAGTATTCTTGATGCGTTATGATATTCTTCGATATGCTGTGTGTTTGTATTAATTAGGCAGCAGCTTCCGGCGGGATAAACATGCCGTTCATATTCAATGTTTTGATATACGGTGCCCTCAATAACAAACATCAATTCAAAGAAGTCATGCTGATGAAGTTTTCCGTTATCTATATAAGGTGCAATTTCTGCATTGCTGAAGGAAGTATAGAGGGAAGATCTGGGTGATGACTGCATGATAATCAAACGGGCATCCGGATTATCAGGAAGGCTTGTGCATAAGAAAAGTTCAAAGGGAACTTCTGTCCGGTAATTAAAGGGCAGCACGAACCCGGATGGTTCCAGGATATTTTTATAGTCTCCCACAATATTCCATTTTCCTGTAGTGCCTGTACTGAGGTGATACATGTTAAGCTCCTTAAATTGAATATGATATAAAAATGGGAAAAGTTCTTTTAAATGCTATATAAAGTGATAACTATATCATTTACAATTATATTACAGCTTATTATCTGTGTAAAGAATATAAAGATGGGAGGAAGAGGAGGTATGGTCAAATCAGATTTTAATTTAGGATGGATGTTTTATAAGGAAGGGCATGAAAAGGATAAAAAAGAAGTAGCGCTTCCCCATGATGCCATGATTTATGAGCAGAGAAGCAGAGAAGCAGTTACGGCAGGGGCATGTGGATACTTTCCGGGTGGAAAATATGTCTATGAGAAGTCTTTTGAAGCGCCGGTTGAATGGAAAGGCAAAAAGATAATATTGGAATTCGAGGGAATCTATCAGCAGGCGCAGGTATATCTGAATGGACAGCTTACAGGCACAAATATATACGGGTATTCTAATTTCTATGTGCCGTTAGAGGATGGCCTTGTATATGGAGAGGGCAATCAGCTTAAAGTGGTTGCTGATAATTCAAAATGCCCGAACAGCAGATGGTATTCCGGCAGTGGAATCTATCGTAAAGTGAACCTTTATGTGGGAGAGGAATGTTATATTCAGCCGGAGGGAGTAAAAATCACAACACCGGAAATTGACAGGATACAAATTGAGGCTGACGTTACGGGCGGGGAACAGCTGAGAGCATTAATATTTGACAAGGGCAGGAAAATTGCTGAAGGTCTGACAGAGATCAAGGAATCATTGGTAAAGTTGTCACTGGACATACAGAAAGCGCAGCTTTGGGACGCGGAGAATCCTTACTTATATGAATATCAGTTAGAATTGATTAATGATGGAAAAGCAGTTGATTGTGTAAAAGGATTTCTGGGAATCCGGACATTGTCGTGGGATACAAAAGGCTTTCTGGTAAACGGGAAAGAAGTGCTTCTTAGGGGAGCATGTATTCACCATGATAATGGTATCCTTGGAGGGTGTTCTTTTCAAGAAGCAGAAGAGCGTAGAATACGTATTTTGAAGGAGGCAGGTTTTAATGCTATCCGGTGTTCCCACAATCCTGCATCAAAGGATTTGCTGTTGGCATGCGATAAACTTGGTATGTATGTCATGGACGAATTTGCAGATCAGTGGTTGATACATAAAAATCCATATGATTACGCCGACACTGATTTTAGAAAGAACTGGCAGCAGGATTTAAGGGCGATGGTGCTTAAAAATTATAACCATCCAAGCGTGATCATGAATTCGATTGGTAATGAAATTTCGGAGCTTGCGTTGCCGGAAGGTCAGGAGTACTGTCGGAAAATGGCTGAGTTTGCAAGAAGTATTGACCCGTCAAGACCGGTAACTCTGGGAGTTAACCTTATGCTTTGCAGTATGACGGCAAAAGGAGGAGGTATTTACGGTGAAAAGAAAGATAAAAAGGGGAAGAAGAAAGAAAACCAGAATGGAAGCCAGACGATGGACAATGCTCCTACCAGTACTTTTTTCAATATGTTGATGAATATGGCCGGCGGAATGATTGAAAAAATGGCAGCCAAACCGGCGGCGGATAAAGCATCAGAGGAAGCGTTCGCAAGCCTTGATATCGGAGGATACAATTATGCGGCTTCCCGCTATGAGATTGACAAAGATCTGCATCCCGACCGTGTGATTGTCGGTTCGGAGACACTTCCTAAAAATCTATACAAAAACTGGCAGCTTGTGAAAAAGCTTCCGCATGTAATAGGAGATTTCATGTGGACGGGGTGGGATTATCTTGGCGAGGCTGGTATCGGGACAGTCCGATACAAAAGCTTTAAAAAACCGGGGAATGATGCGCCGATTATTTCCGGCGGCTGCGGTGTTATTGATATCTGTGGGAAAATCCGTCCTGAGGTGCAGTGGAACAAACTTATCTGGGGATTAACGAATACGCCCGGAATCGGTGTGGAGCCATTGACACATGCCGGGGATCTGGGGTCTGTGTCTATGTGGCGTGATACGGATGCCGTGGGAAGCTGGTCATGGAGTGGCTGTGAAGGAAGAAAAACCAAGGTAACAGTTTATTCAAACGGAGCAGAGGCAGAACTGCTTGTCAATGGAAAATCTTACGGAAGAAAAACAACAAAAGAATGCAAGACAGTCTTTAAAAATGTGCGTTATGAAGAAGGCACGATTACAGCGGTTTCTTATGATGTACAGGGAAAGGAAATTTCCCGAAGCTCATTAAAGACAGCGAAAGGTAAAACGGTTTTGGCTGTTAATGCAGAGAAGACGGAACTGACGGCAGACGGACAGGACTTGTGTTATTTGAACATTGATCTTATAGGTGAAGATGGAATCACGAAATCATCAGAGGATATGCCTATATCGATAGAGGTAAGCGGTGCGGGCACGCTACAGGCGTTTGGTTCTGCCAGACCGAATATGGGAGAAGATTTCCATAGCAGGCAGCATACAACTTACTATGGGAAAGCACAGGCGGTAATCCGTGCAGGTGAAAAGTCAGGAAACATATTAGTAAAAGTAAGCGGAGAGGGACTTGGTACAAAAGAAGTGTCTATTCATGTGAAAGAAAAGTAAGTTTTAGAAGGAGGATGATGAGGATGAAACGTCAAGCATATAATCCCTATCTGCCGGCGTGGGAATATATTCCGGATGGGGAGCCCAGAGTATTTGGGGACAGGTTGTATATTTTTGGAAGTCATGACAGGTTTGGTGCCGAAGGGTATTGTGAAAACGACTATGTGGCATGGTCTGCACCAGTGGAGGACTTGTCAGATTGGAGATATGAAGGCGTAATTTTCCGGAAAGATCAGACACCGTGGAATACACGTAATCAGGCATATTATGCTCCGGATTGTGTGCAGGGACCGGATGGGCGGTATTATCTCTATTACTTTGTAGTGAATTCCAGCATTATTTCGGTGGCAGTTTGTGATAAACCGGCAGGGAAATATGAGTATCTGGGAGATGTGAGCCTGCCGGACGGGCATGCTTACGGAACCAAACCTGAAGAATGGTTTACCTTTGATCCTGCAGTTCTGGTGGATGATGACGGAAGAATATGGCTTTATACAGGTAGCAGCCAGCCGGAGAACGGACAATACGGACATGAGATTAAGGGCTGCTTCGTGATGGAATTAGCTGAAGATATGCTTACGGTGATAAGTAAGCCCCAAATTCTCCTTTCTGCAAAATGGGTATATACAGAACCGAATTTTTTTGAGGGGGCATCCATACGGCATATTGGGGAATGGTATTATCTTGTTTATCCGGCAACAAACATGACGGGGCTGAACTACTCCATGAGCCGTTTCCCAGACAGAGATTTTGTTCATAAGGGGGCAATTCATTGTTCCAGTAATATTGGTTATCAGGGACGCAGTCTTATGCAGGCCTCTTATCCAATGGGAAACAGTCATGGAGGTCTGGTATGCATAAAAGAACAATGGTATATTTTTGATCATCGTGTGACAAATGGAAGCCCTTTTTCCAGACAAGGTGTGGCTGAGAAGATCACCATTCATCCGGATGGAACCATCGATATGGTAGAATCCACAAGCTGCGGTCTTAATGACGGTCCGTTGAAAGGAAGTGGGACTTATCCAGCATATATCGCCTGTGTACTGATGGGGAAACCAGCTGGAGAAATGTTTAACCCGATGGCGATGACAGGTCCATGTGTGACACAGGATGGGCCGGATTATGATCCGCCGGAGCCGGAAGGGGCGGAGATTAATGGGGAGACAGCAAAGGATGCGCCGGTTTCCTATATTACAGGGCTTGAGGATGGCAGCCAGGCAGGTTACAAATATTTTGATATGACCAATACCAGACATCTTTCGGTAGTAACCCGCGGCGCCGGAGGGAAGCTTGAAATCTTAAACGGAGAATCCGGAGAAGCTGTTGCAGAAATACTGCTTTCGCAAAGCGATGACTGGGCGGTATCCGAAACGGATTTTACGCCTGAACGGATTGTTGCGGAGAGGACAGATATTGCAGTTTCGCGTTGTCCACTGTTCCTTCGCTATCAAGGAGAGGGCAGTATTGATATTTTAGAATTTACATTATCATAGGAGGATCGAGAACATGAAAGTAGAAAAAATTGTATTGAATGAAGCAAGAGAAGTGTCATTAACGGCCTATCTTCTGGATACCGGGGGAGAATTCCGGAATATCTGCAAACGCCCGGCAGTTTTAATTCTTCCCGGCGGCGGATATCAGTTCTGCTCTGAAAGAGAGGCTGATCCGGTCGCAATGCCTTATCTCAAAGCAGGATATCAGGCTTTTATCCTTAGATATTCGGTTGGGAAACATTCTGTGTGGCCGAATCCCCTGCAGGATTATGAACAGGCAATGGAAATGATCCGCAAGAGGTCAGAAGAGTGGAAAGTATTTTCCGATAAAGTTGCAGTAATTGGGTTTTCAGCGGGAGGGCATTTGGCGGCAGCAGCGGCGACAATGTCAGAGAATCGTCCTAATGCAGCAATTTTGGGATATCCGGTGACAGGTTCCGATGTGAAAGGCTGCTGTGCTACTGCGCCGGATACAATTTCCTGTGTGGATAAAAATACCTGTCCCTGTTTTATATTTGCAACACGGACAGATGCAATTGTTCCTGTTATGAACAGTATCCGATTTATGGAAGCGTTGGTGCAGGCGGATATTTCGTTTGAAAGCCATATTTATTCCTATGGACCTCATGGATTTTCAACATGCGATACTTCTGTTCAGAGTCGTGATACAGCTATTTCCTCACGTGTTCCTAACTGGATGTCCGATTCTATCGGGTGGTTGAAAGAGGTATTTGGGGATTTTGGAAACGGCGAAATGACAAAGCCCGTATGCAAGGCGCATGTGACGGATAATGATGGAGAGTTTTTATCCGTTGACTGTACCTTTGGTTACGTAATGGGAAATCCGGAAGGGTGGAAGGTTGTGGAAGGTTTTCTGGGGGGCGCAGGGAAACAGGAAAAACCGGAAGGGCAGGAAGCTCCGCAGATGACTCCGGAGATGATGTCTATGGCATCAGGAATGAAACTGAGGCAGATATTGGAGTATGCTCATATGCCTGAAGAAGTAATAGAGCAGGTTAACGATCAGCTTTCCATGATTCCCAATCAAAGATGAAGTGATTTGTGATCCATTGACATTCAAAAGACAGAGATAGAACAAGTAAACAAGGAGAGTCTATGATCAAATTAGCAAAAATATTTCAAGATGGCATGACGTTTCAGAGAAATAAGCCATGCAAAGTATGGGGAACCAGTTCAGAAGTGAAGACGGTAACTATTTATATGAATGAAAAGGAAGTTGCTGAAAGAGAACTACCGCAAGGAGATTTTGCTTTTTTTCTTCCCCCACAGGAAGCAGCACAGAATGTAACTGTCCGGATAGGAAATGATGTTGTGCTCAGAAATGTGGATTTTGGGGAGGTATGGTTTGCCGGCGGACAGAGCAATATGGAATTTCCCATGAAGTATGACAGTCAGTTTGAAGAAATGAAAAGCAGCCGGCCGGATGAGCATTTACGTTATTATGAAGTGGCAAAGTATTCCTTTGAAGGGGAGGAAGAAGAGGGGCTGAAAAGTAATCAGGACTGGAACTGCTGGAGATGTCTTACTCCGGAGGCGATTGGAAGTTTTTCGGCGGTAGCAGCATATTTTGCAATGGAGCTGCGGAAGCATTATAACATACCGGTGGCAATAGTCAGCTGTAATTGGGGAGGAACTTCAGCATCAGCATGGATCAGCCGGGAAATGTTAGAGGCGGACGAAGAACTGGCAGTATATCTGCGTGAGTATGAAGAGAATCTTGCACATTTGGATATGGAAACATACTACCAGATAAACTATGCGAAGAGAAAGGGAATGGGAAGCCCTTTCTCTCAAATGATCAACGATTTTATGATGAAAAATACGGTAACGATGGAACAGGTGATGCAGCATGTAGGAAAGCTGGCAGCTGGAGCAGGCATGGAAATGCAGGGGGGAACGGCAGAAAACAGCGGCATGTCACAGGAGAGTTTTATGGTAACAGGCCCGCATGATGAGAATCGCCCCTGCGGGTTGTATGAGTCCATGCTGTCAAAGGCTGCAGGCTTTACCATCAGGGGAGTCATCTGGTATCAGGGAGAAAGTGATGACACGCATCCTGAAATTTATGAAAAACTGTTTACCCGATTGGTGGAGCAGCTTCGGAAGGACTGGGCAGAGGAGCTTCCGGTCATATATGCCCAGCTTGCACCTTTTGAAAGCTGGATGCAGTGCAGGGGGGATAAATTCCCGGAACTCAGGAAACAACAGTTTGATGCATGGGAGCATATTGATAATGTGCATATGATTTCCACTTCAGATTGTGGAAACAGGTTTGATATTCATCCCAAAAATAAGCAGCCAATAGGAATACGCATGGCATTGAGTGCAAGACAGCATGTATATGGGGAAGCGGTGCAGGGGGACGCTCCTATCGCTGTGGAAATGAAAGTACAGGATAAGCAGATATGTATTCGATTTGACAATGCTGTCAGCCTTCATCTGGAAGGGCAGGAATTTCAGGAACTGGAGATTTATACAGGTGAAGAGAAGTGTGAGATTACCGGATGGAGTGTAAACGAAGATACGCTAACAGTTTTCATAAAAGAAGCCATTATATCAAATGAAATTACTGCTGTTTTTGCCCAGACACCTTATTATCAGGTTTCTCTTTTTAATGAAAATGGGCTTCCGGCATTTCCTTTTATTTTACAAAAAAGAAGATAAAGTGCATGAAACATTAAACAAAATCAGCAATTTTTAAACAGGGGTAATTTTAGTTTTCTCTATAATAATAGTATGGCAAAAAACTTAAGATATATTGAAGGAGGGTTTAATTATGTCTCAAAACAGATCAGGTCAAGGCGGCGCCGATGGGGTGATGTATCGACGCGCAAAATTATGGCAGATTATTATGGTATCTACCAGCGCTTTTATTGGAATGGGGTTTTATTCTCTCATAGGTCTTGCAAACTATACGGCAAGTATCGGTTATGGTATTGCGACTGTGGCAGTAGGAGGGATTCTGACCTTTACCCGTATTTTTGATGCAATTACCGATCCCATGCTTGCGTTCCTTTATGACAAAGTTAATACTCGTTTCGGTAAGGTGCGTATCTTGATGATTAGCGGTTGGGCGATCATGGTTCTTGCATTGCTTATGATGTATAACTGGGCAGCAGGGAAAGGAAGGGGTACTGTAACTTTTATACTCCTGTATGTTCTTTATATCATTGGATATACCTTGTTCAACATGACGGTACAGACATTGTATGCGCTGATGACCAATGACCCAAGGCAGCGTCCTATGATCGGTGTCTGCAGTACGATTTTTAATTATCTGGTGCCTATAACCCTGAATCTTGTATTCTATATGAAGCTTATGCCTAAATTTGGCGGATTTAATCTGGAATTTCTGGCATCTGCCTGTTGGGTGTGTGTAGGGGTTTCTGCAGTAGGTATTGTTCTGACATGTATTGGTATTACGGAGTTTGATAAGACGGAAAACTTTGTCGGAACGAATATGAAGAAAGAAAAGCTCAAAATAAAGGATATGGTGGATGTACTCAAAGGCAACCGTCCGCTGCAGTGCTACATTGCATCTGCCGCTTCCGATAAGATTGCACAACAGATTGCCAGTCAGTCTATTATTAATACGATGGCTGCAGGTATTATTATCGGTGATATGGCGATTTCTACTCAGCTGACTACTTTAGGAATTATTCCTTCCATATTATTTGCTTTTGTCGGTGCGGGGTATGCCAGAAAACACGGCAACAAGAAGACGGTAGTGGACTGGACATGGTACTGTCTTATAGTAACGTTTATCTCATTTGCTTTCTTTACTGCAATTTATGTTTTTGGAGATACACATAGCATTGCAACCGCAAAACCATTGATGATTGCATATGTTCTTCTGATGTTGCTGACGAATGGAACGAAGATGGGTGTTACAACCGGAAATAATGCATTTATGGCAGACATCATTGATTATGAGTTGGATCGTGGCGGCAAATATATACCGGCAGTTATAACGGGTGTATATAGTTTGATTGATAAGCTGGTATCTTCTGTCAGTGCGCTTATTGCAACTGGGGCGATTGCTTTGATCGGATATAAAGAAACAATGCCGCAGCCTACAGATGAATTGACAGCAGGTATTTTCTGGATGACAATGGCATTGATGTATGGTTTCCCTATTATTGGCTGGATTATTACGTTGATTGCTATGCGTTTCTGCCCGTTGAGTAAAGAGGACATGGTAGAAGTTCAGAAGCGTATTGCTGAGAAAAAAGCGATTGCCCAATCGAAAGCTTGAGGAGAATTCATACATAGGCAGAACTGTGGTTTTGATAAAAGATAAGGAGCGGTCTTCGGATGGAAGGCGGAATCTTAGATAAGTTGATAGGTTCTCACGCAGGAAATGTAAAAAATACGATGTGCCGGATTGAAAGGAGAAATGCAGGATGAGTAAGATTTATCTTTTGACTGGAGCTGCTGGATTGTTGGGCTGTAATATTGCCCGTCAGCTAGTGGATGCTAAAGAAGTAGTGCGTGCTTTAGTATTGAAAGATGATCCGGCTGTGGCATATGTGCCGGATCAGGTGCAGATTATTTATGGGGATTTGCTTGACATTAATTCCATGGAAGAATTATTTACTGTTCCAGAGGGCAGTGAGGTTATTGTAATACATTGTGCCAGTATAGTAACAATGAATCCCAATCCGAATCCCAAAGTTTATGCTGTCAATGTGGATGGTACACGGAATATTATTGATATGTGCTTAAAGCATAAAGTAAAAAAATTGGTTTATGTAAGTTCTACCGGGGCAATTCCTGAATTGCCCCATGGACAGAAAATCAAAGAGGTCGATCACTTTCTGCCTGCAGACGGACTTGTTGGCTATTATTCTGTTACCAAGGCGCAGGCGAGTCAGTTGGTTTTAGATGCTTTGCGGTGGTGTCCGGAGCTTGATGCCTCCATAGTTCATCCTTCCGGTATTTGCGGACCGAATGACTACGCTTTTGGTCCAGTGGCGCAGACGGTTTCCCAATATCTTAATGGAGAAGTGAAGATTGGATTAGATGGCACTTTTAACAGTGTGGATGTCAGGGATTTAGCAGCCGGGGTCATTGCTTGCTGCGATAAAGGACGCCGGGGCGAGTGCTATATTATGAGCAACGAACTAGTAACCATGAAGGAACTTTATGATATTATTAATCAGACTGCCAACATGAATGTTCATGCTAATATTTTGTCAAAAGGCATTGCCAGTTTAGCAGTGAAATTTATAAAAATGCAGAGCAAATTTACAGGTGAAGAACCAGTATTGACGGATTTTGCTGTTTATAATATGACGCGCAATAATGATTTTGATTGTTCAAAGGCAAAACAGGAGCTGGGATTTTCATGCCGTCCTTTTGAGGAAACCATTCGGGATGAGGTCAATTGGTTGCTGGAAGAAGCAAAAGATTCTGGTGAACAGAATGAAGAAGCTGAAAAGAATGCTGAAAAAACGGTTGAAGAGATTAAAGAAAGGATAAAAATGGGGGATATCTCCAAAGTAATCGTTAGGAAGGGAGATGAAAGGATTCTCAGTATACCATTAAATATCAGTGTCGCAGTCAGCGTTGTAGGGGTTGCTGTTGCACCTTTAACATTTCTTCCGGCAATGATTTCTGCAATTGGTTTTGATTGCCATATTGAACTTGAAAAGAAAGACGGTACTGTTATGGACGTTACAAATGGAGTTGCCAGCGCTATTGTAGATGCATCTGGTTACTCGGATAGAAATTAGACAAACCGGACACTTACGGGAAATATGTAAGTGTCTGGTCTTTTTATATAGCAGAGGAAATTATTCTGTCATTTTTTCTATCAAATGATAAAGAAATTCTGCCAGCTCATGTGGAGACAGCTTCTCATTGGAATCGGATAAGAGCCAGTTCCTTGTAATGCTGCCGCAGCCATATACGATAAAGCGGTTGAGCATATTTCGTTCCTGAACAGAATAGGAAGAATCATTCAGAAAACTGACGCAGGAGTCATGGCAGATAATTTCGGTTATTTTATATGAAAAATCCGGATCTGCTTTAAAAATATAGAATGCAGAATCCCACATGGTACTTTGTGTCTCTGATAAAATAGATTCCATGCCCTCAATGGTATTTTTTGGATGCAGCTTTTTCCATAGCTTCCGTATCTTGTCTAATATCTCATTTTCTGTTTGTTCTAACAGGTCAATTATATCCAGATAATGTTTATAAAAGGTTGAACGGTTTATTTCAGCCAGATTGCAGATGTCCGTAACTGTGATCTGGCAAAATTCTTTTTGCGATAAAAGCGTAAAAAAGCTTTTTCTAATATTCTCTTTTGTGTGGCGGATCCGTATATCCGATTTCATATTTTTACCTCCAATATCATTATGAAGATTTTGTTAATTTATCATCAAATTAGACTGTTTTGTTGGATAAACTTCATATATGGCAGATGTGTAGTTTGTATTGCATATATACAGTAATTATAATATAAGCAACAGAAAAATCAACAAGTGTTGGAAAACTGGGGTAACAATATGGTAAAAAATAGAAATCAATGTGGCAGGTTTCCGGTTGGTAAGTTTTTTATGTGGAAGACCAGAGATATATCAGCGGCTTCCTTACAGCTAATTGTAACAAGTTATCTGGCTATATTTTGTACAAACGCTCTGGGAATGGAAGCGGCGTTAGTGGGTATGCTGATGATGGCAAGTAAAGTGTTTGACGGAGTACCGGATTTATTTGCCGGATATCTGATAGATAATACCAATTCTCGGTTAGGGAAAGCAAGACCATATGAATTTGCGATTATTGGTGCATGGGGATGTACGGTACTTCTATTTTTTGCATCGCCGCAATGGAGCGGCACAATAAAAGCGGTATGGGTATTCGCAATGTATACTATGGTTTTCAGTGTATTTAATACCTTGCTTAATGCAAATCAGACACCATATATGATTCGGGCATTTTCCAATGATTATCAGATAATTGCTAAAGTATCTTCTTATGGTGGAATTGTCAGCATGGCAGGTGCAATAGTAATATCAGTCACATTCCCCATATTAATGGCAAAACTGGCAGCAAATTCAGAGGGCTGGCGAATATTGATTCTCATTTATGCGCTACCTCTTTGTTTGATAGGGATTTTAAGGTTTGTATTTGTAAGGGAAGAGCCAGCAGTGGATGCAGATTTAAGGGAGCGGGTACATATAAAGGAAATTTTTTTGATGCTGGTGAAAAATAAGTACTGTCTTATTTATGCGGCAATTACAGGCTTCTATCAGATTAGCGTCAGCTTCGGAGCAGGTACATATTATTATACATATGTGATTGGGGATATTTCGAAGTTTGGCATTGTGAGTATGTTTTCCATTATCATGCTGCCAATTATGTTTCTTTTCCCTACGATGATGAAAATGCTAAGTATAACAAAAATATTTGTAGTTTTTTCCGTGATAGCAGTAACAGGTTATATTACAATATTTTTTGGAAATACAAATCTTCCGGTTGTGGTTGCAGGGGGTGTATGCGTTACATTGTTAAATCTGCCACTTGGATATTTAGGAACACTAATCGTGAAGCAGCTTTCAACTTATAATGAATATATTAAATTGCCAAGGATGGAAAGTTCCTGCAGTGCGATCACTGCATTTACAGGAAAAATAGGGCAGGGAATCGGCGCAGGTTTAAGTGGGATTCTGCTGGGTATATCAGGATTTGTATCTTCTACTTCGGATGTGATGACAGTTCAGTCGGCGGGCGCTATTTTGATGATACGATGTCTGTACTGCGTTTTTCCGTGTATCTGTGTTATGTTTATTATTATTTTATCCATTTTACTGGGAAAACTGGAGAAAGAAATTATAGACAAAAAGACGCTGGAAGAAAAGAGGTAGAAGTATATGAAAATAGAATATTATATCAAAACAGGGAGGAGAACAGATGGCACAGTTTTCAAAGGACTTTTTGCTGGGAACAGCAACGGCGGCGCATCAGGTAGAGGGGAATAATGTCCATAACGATATATGGGCTATGGAACATATGAAGTATACTTCCTATGAGGAACCCAGTCTGGATGCCGTGGATCATTACCATCTCTATGAACGGGATATTGCGATGATGGCGGAGGCAGGTTACAATGCATACCGATTCTCTATTGAATGGGCAAGGATTGAGCCGGAGGAGGGGATATTCGATGATAATGAGATAGAGCATTATCGGGATGTGATTGCCTGTTGCCGAAAATACGGGATAGAACCGATGGTGACACTGCATCACTTCAGCAGCCCAAAGTGGATTATCAGTAAAGGCGGCTGGGAAGCGGAAAGTATTGTAGAGGATTTCAGAACATACTGCATTTATGTAATAGAACGTCTTGGAGAGGAAATACATTATATCAACACAATCAATGAGGCAAATATGAGGCTTCAGTTTGCAAGGATCATGAAGAATTATACGGAAAGGATGATCCGCCAGAGCACACCGGCAGATAAGAATGTTTCGGAAAATCTGCAGGTTGGTGTGGATGTGCAGGCAATGCTGAATGCTCAGGATGCCATGTTTGAAGAGGGAAGGCAGATTTTTCATCTTCCAGAAGGGATGAGTGTTAATAATTTCCATAGTCCTTGTAGTCCTCATGGAGATGAACTGATTCTGAAAGCTCATGAGGCTGCCCGCAATGCAATTAAAGAGCGTTTTCCGGATGTCAAGGTTGGTATGACACTGAGCCTGCATGATTTTCAGGCAATTCCCGGCGGGGAGGCAAACATGGAAAAACTGTGGGATGAAGAATTTAGGCATTACTTACCGGGAATCAGAGATGATGATTTTATAGGTGTGCAAAATTATACAAGGGAGTTGGTAGGACCAGAAGGCTCCGTTACTGTTCCTGACGGAGCGGACATTACCCAATGTGGCTACGAGTTCTACCCGGAAGGATTGGAGCATGTCATTCGGAAAGTGGCAAAAGACTTTAAAGGTGATATCTATGTTACAGAAAATGGAGTGACTACGGATGATGACCGGAGAAGAATTGAGTTTATCCAAAGAGCAATCTGGGGTGTGAAACGCTGCATGGAGGACGATATTCCGGTAAAAGGGTATTTCTACTGGTCCTTTATTGATAACTATGAGTGGCAGAAAGCGTATAGTCTGAGATATGGGCTTGTAGCTGTTGATCGTACTACGCAGATACGGACGCCTAAACCAAGTCTTAGATTCTTAGGGAGTATGCTGGAAAAGGAAGCTTGAGAGTAAATAAACGTAAAAAACCTGCTGGACAATACAGCAGGTTTTTTGGTAAAAAATATTTTATGCTGATGCAGAATTAACCATGGTAACTTCCCAGATAGGATAAGCTTTCTTTGGGATGGCGGGTCTGTGTTGTTCTGTCAACGGCAATCAACCCGAAGGTCATGGAATAGCCTTTCTGCCACTCAAAATTGTCCATAAGGCTCCAATGGAAGTAGCCGCGTACGGGAAGGTTATTGCGCAGACAGTTTTGAACACCTGTGAGAGCTGTTTCGATAAAAGCAATACGCTTCTTGTCATCATCGGTAGCAATGCCGTTTTCTGTGACAATTAAGTCTCCCTTGAAATCTTTTGCAACCTTACGGATGATATGTTCTAATGCTTCCGGGTAGAACTCATAGTTCATCTGAGTAAGTTCAGCGCCGTCAGGAGCGGGGAGTGTACCCTCCGGACCCATCAGGGAGCGAGTATAGTTCTGTACGCCCAGAAAATCATCATTTTGGATATAGGGGAGATAATGGGTAAATTCATCATCCCACTCTTTTTTTGCATGTTCCTCTCCGCCGGCTGTGGATTGAATATCATGTAAGCTTAAGGTAAGACCTACTTTGATTTCAGGATAGAGTTCTTTGATGACAGCACGCGCTGCTTCGTGAGCACGACATACAATCTTATCGCCTTCAGGAGTACGCATGGAAGTAAAGTTTTCTACTTTCTCAACTCCAAAAACTTTGATATTTTCTTCGGCTGTGGCTTTCTGGTCTGCCATCATTTTCTCCAGATTGATTCCGACCTGAACAGTACCGTCCGCGCTCTGAGCTTTTGCAGCCTGCGCCTGCATCTGCAGCATATAGCGTTTGGCAATGGCAGCTACCTGAATTCCCATATTGGCTTCGTTGATGGTACATACATAGTGAAGCTCATTTCCAAGTTTTCCGATGATATAGCGGACATAGCGGGCAAAATCGT
The DNA here is from genome assembly GCA_910579425.1 of uncultured Lachnospiraceae bacterium. Taxonomy (GTDB): domain Bacteria; phylum Bacillota; class Clostridia; order Lachnospirales; family Lachnospiraceae; genus Suilimivivens. The sequence continues at coordinate 25,044 of CAJTVL010000029.1, forward strand.
CTACTGTGGATTCTGCTTCCCACCCACCTTTTCCTATGAGCCATTTAGGGCTGGAAAAATGGTGGAGGGTTACGATTGGCTCTAAACCATGTTCTTTGCAGCAGTGAATAACGTCCAGATAGTGCTCGGCCTGTGCATCATCAAAATGTCCTTCTTCTGGTTCGATACGCGCCCATTCTACAGAAAAACGGTAGGCGTTTAATCCGGCATCAGCCATAAGCCGGATATCCTCCTGATAACGATGGTAATGGTCAACGGCATCAAGAGATGGCTCTATAAAGCTGGTATGTTCCATCTGTTCCATTGCCCAGCAGTCACTATTATCATTGTTTCCCTCAACCTGATGTGCTGCGGTTGCAGCTCCCAAAAGAAAGTCCGGTGAAAATTTGTTCATAGAAAATCCTCCTTGCAATTTATAATCTCCAAATACGATGTTTATTGGATTTGTTTTTTTTATTATAATAGAAAAGAAAGATATCAAGAGGTGAAAAATTCATGTTTATGTCAAAAAATTAATTTAATTTATTTATTTTATTAATCTAAAGCACTGAAAGATGAGAGTACAAATGTGCATTTAGGATAATGAAGGAGAAAATGAATGGATAAAGCAGTCTACATATTAAAAAATGTATACCATCTGTATCATCTGGCAGGAAGGATTTTAAGCAGAGAAGGAAAATTTCTTGCAGTTCCTTTTGACGGTTTCTTGGATGAGGATCCGGTATTTAACAGTCCAAAGCTTTTACAAATGTTGATGGAATATGGGAGGGAACAGAAGACATACAAGGGGTGGAATGACGACGGGTATTGGTATTATGTGTTTCATGATTTGGGAGATTATGTTATTTGGGGACCTGTGAACACTGGGGAGTATTCTGAGAATGATAATTTATTGTATTGTAAACAGCATGGAGCGAAGGCAGGATGTGTATGTGATATTCCCTTGATGAAAATCGGGAAACTGGAAGAAATAATAATGTTTGTACATGGACTTTTGTCAGATGAGTATGAAAATATTGTCAAAATTGATGATGGGATAGATGCGGGACGATTTCAAGAAAGTTTACATGCTGGGCGTGTGGAATATGAATTGGAAAATGAGGAGTGCGACAAAAAACATTTTCCATTTGCCAGAGAAGATCAGATGTGGAAATGGATTATAGGAGGAGGGCAGGGGAGGTTTTCGTTTGGAACAGGTAAATCTTTTGAGGATTTGGTGGATAATGCAGGTGTTATGGCCCAGTCACAGAAAAAGAATTTGGAATACGGCATAGTAAGTGGAATCACTTTACTTACCAGATATGCTATTGCAGCGGGGGTAGAAGAAAGTGCTGCATATATATTAAGTGATGTACTTTTACAAAAACTTGCCAAAGCAACGAATGTGATGGAGATGCGGAAAGTAATGGAATATGCGCTTGTGGAGTTTGGACGGCTAGGGAAAGGAGCAAAATCAGAGACTTATTCGATTTATGTGGAGCAGAGCAGGGAATATGTCGCGAAGAATATTTTTAAGAAATTGTCATTACAGGAAATTGCAAAAGAGATTGGTGTGCATCCGGCGTACCTTTCAGGGATTTTCAAAAAACAAACAGGAATGACCTTGACGGATTATATTATGCAGGAAAAAATACAGGTTTCCTGTAATCTGCTGAAATATTCTAACCGGTCAATTGCCATTATTGCAGAATATATGAATCTTTCTCCTCAAAGTTATTTTACCAGAGTATTTAAGAAGGTAACAGGAGAGACACCGGCACGGTACCGAAGAACTCATGTGGATAAAAATTTTTTGGAAGATTAAAATCAGATAAAGTATATTAAAATCAGACAATACAGGAAGGATAAATGAGGGTAAAATTTTCATAAAAGTAAAGATGGAATAGCAATATCGATATAATGAAAGAGAGGATGGGATGGAGATTATGGAAAGAGATCTTAAGAAAATTATTTCTGAAATGACATTGGAGGAGAAAGCCGGGATGTGTTCCGGCGAGGATTTCTGGCGTTTGAAGAAAGTGGAGAGACTTGGTATCCCGGAGGTTATGGTATCAGATGGACCTCACGGATTAAGAAAGCAGCCCGGCGAGGCAGATCATCTTGGGATTGGCGAGAGTATTGTGGCGGTTTGTTTTCCGGCAGCCTGTGCCACGGCTTCCAGCTTTGATACGGAATTGATGAACGAAATGGGAAAGACCCTTGGGGAAGAATGTCAGGCAGAAAATTTAAGTGTATTGTTGGGACCGGCTGTAAACATTAAGAGAAGCCCTCTCTGTGGACGGAATTTTGAATATTTATCCGAGGATCCATATCTTGCAGGAAAAATGGCTGCTTCCTATATCAGAGGTGTACAGAGCTGGGACGTGGGAACGAGCATGAAACACTATGCCGCAAATAATCAAGAGTATAACCGTATGAGTTGTTCTTCTAATTTGTCGGAACGTACTTTCCGGGAAATCTATTTACCTGCATTTGAGACAGCGGTAAAGGAAGCGCAGCCTAAGACGATTATGTGCAGTTACAATAAGATTAACGGAGAATACGCCTCTGAAAACAAACATCTTTTGACAGAGATTTTACGGGACGAGTGGGGATTTGAAGGCTATGTTATGACAGACTGGGGCGCGGTGGCAGACCGTGTGACAGGGATTGTTGCAGGACTTGATCTGGAGATGCCGGGCAGCCATGGGGTAAATGATGCCAAGATCATTGCGGCAGTAAAAGATGGAAGTCTGGATGAGGCGCTGCTTGATAAGGCAGTAGAGCGTATTTTAAAGGTATTGTTTTCTTATGCGGATAACCGCCATCCGGAAGCTGTGTTTGACAGGGATGCAGATCATGAAAAAGCGGTAAAAATAGAGACAGAGTGTGCAGTTCTTTTGGAGAATAATGGAATACTTCCGTTGAAGGAAGGAAGAAAAGTAGTATACATTGGCGAATATGCTGAAAAACCCCGTTATCAAGGTGGCGGTTCCAGTCATATTAATTCCAGTAAAGTAACTTCCGCATTGGAGAGTGCAAAGGAAAAAGGCAGACCAGTATCTTATGTGAAAGGATTCCCTTTTGATAAGGATGAAGAAAACGCGGGAGAACTGGCGGCGGCTGTGCAGGCGGCAAAGGATGCTGAAGTGGCAGTTATTTTCGCAGGACTGCCTGATCTGATTGAATCGGAAGGCTATGACAGAAAGGATATGAAACTTCCTGCATGCCAGAATAAACTGATTGAGGAAGTTATCAAAGTACAGCCTAACACGGTTGTTGTGCTGCACAATGGAAGTCCGGTTGAAGTACCTTGGGCAGATAAGACAGCAGCTATTCTGGAAATGTATCTTGGCGGTCAGGGCGTGGGAGAAGCAACAGATAAACTTCTTTATGGAGATGTAAATCCTTCGGGACGTCTGGCAGAGACATTCCCACTCCGTCTGGAGGATAATCCAAGTTACCTGAATTTCCCCGGTGACGGAGTAAATGTGGATTATGCGGAGGGAATCTATGTAGGCTACCGTTATTATGATGCCAGAAAAATGCCAGTGCGCTGGGCATTCGGACATGGACTTTCTTATACGGAATATGAGTATAGTAATCTGAATATGCCTGCAGAAAGTCTGGATGATAAGGGTTGCGTAAAAGTAACTGTAGATGTTAAAAACACAGGAAGTATGGTCGGTAAGGAAGTAGTACAGCTTTATGTCAGCGATAAAAACGGCACAGCAGGGCGTCCTGTGAAGGAACTAAAGGGCTTTGCTAAGGTAGAGTTGCAGCCGGGTGAGACAAAGACTGTAGAATTTGCACTTACTGCAAGGGATTTATCTTTCTACCATGAAGGGCTTGGCGATTGGTATGCACCTTCAGGAACTTACGAGGTGTTGATAGGACATGCAAGTGACGAGATTGCTTTGAGAGGGGAACTTTCCTTCAAGACCGAAAAGCAGCTTCCGCTGTACGTCAGTGGAGCGACAACGATCGGAGAGCTTATGGCGCATCCTGTGACCGCGCCGATCATCGGAGGTTTGATGCAGAATATGCAGGGAGCGATGGGAGCCATGCAGTCAGATCCAACAGAAAATGTTGAGGATACCCTTGGTACGGGTGCAGAAATGATGAAGGCAATGATGCATGGAATGCCCCTAAAATCTCTGGCAAGCTTTGCTGGTGCAGAGATGGCAGCACAGATTGAGTTGATGATTCAGGGCATGAATCAGGCGTTAGGTAATAAATAGCGTTGTTTGTGATATTTATTATCAAGAGGTATTTGTTTTTTGAATATAGTTATGTTTGATAATGAGGCTGTCACCCTTGCGGGTTTTCACATTGTGTGGCAGTCTCTTTCATTCTGTCTTAAAATTCATTAATTTAAAAACATATTATGGAAAAAGTAAACACATAAGTAAAGGTTAAGCGGTAAAATACAATTAAATAAACAGGGACAGGAGGAGCAAGTACATGAGAAAGATAACGGAATTAAAAGATAACTGGTTTTTTGTAAAAAATGCTGGGGATGTTCAGGAAGCGGCAGCCGCAGAGGGGACAGGTGTTTTACTGCCGCATACATGGAATGCTTTAGACGGGCAGGACGGAGGAAATGATTATCACAGGGGAACCTGCTGGTACCGCCGCCTTCTGGAAAAACCGGAGTTAGAAGCAGGGGAGAAGGCTTATCTGGAATTTGACGGTGCTGCCATGACAGCGGACGTATACTTAAACGGAGAAAAACTGGCTCATCACAAAGGAGGATATTCACGGTTCCGTGTAGATATTACAGAGAAACTTACAACGGCGGAAAATGAATTGGTGGTCGCTGTCGATAATTCGGACAATGGAACTGTGTATCCGCAAAAAGCCGATTTTACTTTTTATGGAGGGCTGTACCGCATGGTACGTCTCGTCGTAGTGCCTGAGGGTCATTTTGCTATGGAGTATCATGGGGGAGATGGGATTAAAGTAACTCCTGTGGTCACTCTGGCTGGGGAAGGGAAAGAAGCGGCAAGCGCAACGGTAACTGTAGAAGTGTATACAGAGGGTGGTGCTGATGTGGTCACTGTAACGGTTGCGGAGGAGACAAAACAGGCTTTGGTTACAGAAGGATATGCAAAAGTGGAATTTGAACTGTCCAAGGTACATTTGTGGGATGGTGTGGATGACCCTTACCTCTATACAGCTAAAGCAGAACTGGAAAGTGGAGATGCAGTCACAGTAAGATTCGGCTGCCGCCATTTCTCTATTGACCCGCAGAAGGGCTTTTTCTTGAATGGCCGTTTCTATCCACTGCGGGGCGTAAGCCGTCATCAGGACTGCAAAGGAACGGGGAATGCCCTGAGCCGTGAGCATCACGTGCGCGACATGGAGATAATCAGGGAGATGGGGGCAAATACCATCCGCCTTGCCCATTATCAGCATGCGCAGGAATTCTATGATTTGTGCGATGAAAACGGAATCATCGTCTGGGCGGAGATCCCTTATATTACTATGCATATGTCTGGAGGAAGAGAAAATACATTAAGCCAGATGCGGGAACTGGTTATCCAGAATTATAACCATCCGTCGATTGTCTGCTGGGGACTTTCCAATGAGATCACAGCAGCAAGCGCAGTAAATGAAGAATTGATGGAGAACCATCGGGAGCTGAACCGGTTATGCCATGAGCTGGATCAGACAAGGAAAACTGTAATGGCAAATGTATTTATGTTAGAAAAGGAAAGCCCATTGCTGGAGATACCGGATATCAATAGTTATAATCTTTATTTTGGCTGGTATGTGGGAGAGATGGTTCAAACGGATGAATTCTTTGATGAGTATCACAGTGCTTACCCGGATCGCTGCATTGGATTTTCAGAATACGGGGCGGACGCAAATCCTGCATATCATTCTTCCCAGCCTGACAGGGGGGATTATACAGAAGAATATCAGTGCCTGTATCATGAGCACATGCTGCGTATGATTGAAGAGCGTCCATGGCTCTGGGCGACTCATGTGTGGAATATGTTTGATTTTGCCGCTGACGGAAGAGACGAGGGCGGCAAACATGGGGAAAACCAAAAAGGATTGGTAACGATTGACCGCGAGCTCAGAAAAGATGCATTTTATCTGTATAAAGCGTATTGGAGCAAAGAGGCTTTTGTCCATCTGTGCGGCCGGCGGTATGTAGACCGGGCGGAGGAAGTGACAAAGATTAAGGTGTATTCTAATCAGCCTTTAGTGGCATTGTATGTAGACGGAAAACTTGTGGAAGAGCAGAATGGCAGCAGAGTATTCTGTTTTGAAGTTCCAATATCGGGTGTTCATACGGTTACTGCTCAGGCAGGCGAATACAGGGACGAAATTACTATAAAGAAGGTCGCTGAAGTCAATAAAGAGTATCTGTTTGTGAAAGAAGGAGATATTGTCAACTGGTTTGACAAGGAAGACTTTCGTAAGGACTGTTATTCAATTGGGGATACTCTTGGCGAGATTGCCAAAAGTCCGGAGGCAAATGCAATTGTGCAGAGACTGACAGCTAAAGCGTCAGCAAGCCGGGGAGATGTGGCAGAGAGTGTGAAGGATAATCCGGCGCTGCAGCGCATGATGCAGAGAATGACCTTGCAGAGTATGCTGAAACAAGCAGGAGATGTGATAAAGCCGGAAGATATAAAGGCGCTGAATAATGCTTTGCAGAAGATTAAGAAAGTTACCGATTGATGAAAAGACCGGAAAGGTGATTATGGAATTAGGAGGATATCGTAATGCCGATGAGAGCAGTACAGCAGATTATGCTTGGGACAGTGACTGCAAAAGAAAATCAGGCTGTGCAGACACTATCTGCTATCAAAAAAGCAGGATATGATGGGATTGAGTTAAATGGATTTATGATCCGTCCCACTTCTTTTATGGTGCGCATGATGACGAAGATGGCAGGGATGCCGGTAGGAAGAGGCGGGAATCTGGACTGGGCAGGTCTGGTAAAGGCGGCAGGATTGTCGGTGGTAAGTGTACATGAGGATTTGGGAACCATTCAAAGGGAGCCGCAAACTGTCATTGAAGAAGCGAAGAAATTCGGGACAAAATATGTGGTCATAACAGGGATGTACCGTTTTGATTACTCAGATGAAACGGCAGTCCGGAAACTGGCGGAGGATTTAAACGAAGCAGGAAAAGGACTAAAAGAGGGCGGCGTAGAACTTTTATACCATAACCATAACTGTGAATTTCGCAAGGTATCAAAAGAAAAGACGGCATACAGGATGTTGATGGAAGAGACGGATCCGGCGTATGTGAATTTTGAGTTTGATTCTTATTGGCCTACGGAAGCGGGAGTGGATGCGTTACAGTTGATGCGGCAGTTGGGAGATAGACTGAAGCTTTACCATATCAATGACAGGGGAAGCAGAGTAACAGGAGCGTCGATGACACCTATCTTGAAATCAGACAGCATGGAGCTGGGGTATGGGAATATGAATCTGGAAGCCCTTGTAGAGCAGGCGAAAGCGGCGGGAGTGGATGCGGTGATACTGGAGAGCCATAAGAACTGGGTGGATAAATCACCAGTAAAATCCATACAGCTTTCAGCGGAATTTATGAAAAAGTATGTATAATTTCGTCCGACTACCATGAGTATAGTCTATCACCTAGAAAGGATGAGTCAAAATGCAGGATTTGAAAAATTATTTTATTACCATAGACAGGGAATATAAAGAGGGAGATGTGGCAGTTTTACGCCAGAAATTTTCCGGAGAAAATGTTGTCAGTGCCGTACTTTATTCTACGGCACTGGGGGTATATGAAGCGGAACTGAATGGGAAGAAAGCAGGAGAGCAGATGTTTGCACCCGGTTATACTTACTATCCGCGCCGGGTTCTTTATCAGGAGCATGATGTGACGGAATTTCTGAATACTGGAGGTGAGGGCAGTAAGGAAAATGAGCTGGTCTTTTATCTGGGACAGGGTTGGTACTGCGGAAGGTTTCTCTGTGAGAACCAGACGCAGATATACGGAGAAAAGCCGGCAGTTTCATGGATACTGCAACTTAAATTTGCCGATGGAAGCGAGAAAGAGATTCATTCTGGAATAGATGTGGACGAACTGGAATCTCCCTATGAATATGCCGGAGAATATGACGGAGAAATATACTTTGCAGATGGGCGAAATAATGTAATCGGAAATCCTGTTGCCTATACGGGAACAACAGATTTTGCATTGGAAAAAACCCTGACAGAAGTGCGTATACAGGAAGAGATGCCAGTTAAAAATGTGACAGTATCAGAAGGAAAGACTATTCTGGATTTCGGACAGAATTTTGCGGGAATTGTCGAGATTCACCCAGAGTTTTTTGAGGGTGAGACGTTAACAATCCGACATGGAGAAATCCTGAACCCGGACGACAGCCTGTATACTGCCAATCTTCGGAAGGCAAAGGCGACTGTCATTTATCATGCAGGGGCAGAAAAAAAGACTTATCGTCCAAGGTTTACCTATATGGGATTCCGTTACGTGGAACTTTCAGGGGCGGAGTATAAGCCGGGGATGGTAAAGGCGTATGCCCTTTATACGGATATGCGGCGGACAGGGTTCTTTGAATGCGGACATGAGAAGGTGCAGAAATTATTCGAGAATCAGGTATGGGGGCAGAAATCCAATTATGTGGAAGTTCCCACCGATTGTCCCCAGAGAGATGAACGCATGGGATATACAGGGGATGGACAGGTGTTTGCTTTAACAGGTGCATATAATTTTGACACGAATGATTTCTGGAAAAATTTCCTGCGTGACCTTGAACTAGGGCAGCTTGATAACTCGGAGGGGTATGTCTGTGCCACTGTGCCCCAAACCGGACCGGCAGGAATTGGATTTGTGAATATGCTGGGATGGGGAAATGCAGTAACGATTCTTCCGGAGCTGATGTACTGGCAGTTTGGAGATGAAAAGGCGCTTCCACAGCAGTATGAAAGTATGAAGAAATTTGTGGAGGCGGAAATCCGGAAGATGGAGGGCAGGAATCTGTGGCTTGGGGTATCCTTAGGTGACTGGCTGGCGCTTGGAAAGGATATAGCATGGCAGGCACAGCATAATAATCCCATTTCCAATTCCTTTATCGTACATGACCTAAAGGTGGTAAGCGAAACAGCAAAGGCGCTTGGTTATGTGGAGGATGCGGCACGTTATCAGGCACAGTATCAGGCAACCAGAGATGCTTACCTTCAAATGTTTGTAAAAGAGGATGGGGATGTAGCGGATGATTATCAGTCTGCGTATATCATGGCGTTGAAGTTTGTCATTCCGGAAGGAGAACTGCGTCAGAAGGTTATGAAGAAGTTTGTGGAAAATGTCCGGCGGGAAGGATTGACGACAGGATTTTTTGCTACGGAGCATCTGCTTCCTATGCTGGTGGAGGCTGGAGAGACGAAGCTTGCTTATGATGTTCTGCTTCAGGAAGGATGTCCGGGGTGGATGTATCAGATTGACAGGGGGGCTACAACTACATGGGAGCGGTGGGATGCTATCCGTGAAGATGGCACAGTAAATGAAGATAAAATAACGGATGATAATATGGTCTCCTTTAACCATTATGCGTTTGGCAGTGTAGGAGAATTTTACTATCAATATATTTTAGGGATAAAGCCTCTGGAGCCGGGTTTCCGTAAAGTAAAAATACAGCCTTATCCGGATGAACGTCTTGGAAGGGCAACAGGGTCTTATCTTTCCAGAGCAGGGGAAATCAAGTCTGCATGGAAATATGAGGGTGAGAAAGTAATGATTACGGTAACGGTGCCGGTGGAAGCGGAAATTTATCTTCCGGACGGCAGGGTGGAAAAAGTTAGTGCAGGAGAATACTCATACGAAGTCAACAAGGCGTAGAGGTCATATCAGGCAGTCGTTTTGTAGTGGCCATTTCATAATGATGTAAAGGAGTTCATAAGAAATGAAAATACAAGCATTTAATCCGTTTTTGCCGAGTTATGAGTATATACCGGATGCGGAGCCTTATGTATTCGGAAGCAGGGTGTATGTCTACGGAAGTCATGACCGGTTTGACGGGGAAGATTTTTGCATGAATGATTATGTGTGCTGGTCAGCGCCGATTGATGATCTGGGGGCATGGAAAAAAGAAAGAGTTATTTACCGTTCCGTGCAGGACCCGCTGAACGAAGACGGTACACAGCATCTATTTGCACCGGATGTGCAGGTAGGTGAAGACGGCAGGTATTATTTGTTTTACTGTCTGCATCGTTCGCCCACTGTCTCTGTGGCGGTTTGTGACGAGCCGGCAGGAGAATATCAATTTTATGGACATATCCATTATGCGGACGGAATTTTATATGGACAAAAACAGGGAGATGTATTTAATTTCGATCCGGGAGTACTAAAAGATGATGACGGAAGAATCTATCTGTATACGGGGTTGTCCTATCTGAAAGACGCACCCATGAGGAAATATCTTGCAGGGATGTTTCAGATAGACGGTTCATATTGTGTCGAACTGGATAAGGATATGCTGACACTAAAGAGCGAGCCTGTGCTGACAGTTCCCGGGGAGGTTTTGGCGGAAGGAACGGATTTTGAGGGGCATGGATTTTTTGAGGCAAGCAGCCCGCGGAAGATTAATGGGCGGTATTATATGATTTATTCCTCAGTTAAAAGCCATGATTTGTGTTATGCAGTCAGCGAATCTCCTGTGACGGGGTTCCGATATGGGGGTATTATTGTCAGTATTGGAGATATCGGCATTGTAGAAGAGGAGCAGGCTGTGAATTACCTGAGTAATACCCATGGTGGATTGGTGGAAATAGAGGGACAGTGGTATGTATTTTATCACCGGCATACTAACCGCCACCGTAATTCCCGACAGATGTGCGCAGAGCAGATAAAGATTGCAGAAGATGGAAGGATTACACAAACAGAAGTTACAAGCTGCGGCTTAAATGGAGGACCGTTGCAGGGAACAGGAAGATATGAAGCCCGAATTGCCTGCAATTTATCAAGTGCCGGAGGAACTTTCATGTACCAGAAAGAAAAAACGGCAGGAGAAGAGAGGCATCCTTATTTTACGCAGGATGGAGAAGACAGAGAGGATAATCCCAATCAATATATTGCTAATCTGCGGGATGGCGCATGGGCCGGATTTAAATACTTCGATATCAGACAGAGCAGCCGGATTAAAATCAGTGTGCGGGGAAATGCAGAAGGTGAAATGCTGGTACAGGATGAAAAGGATGGGGAAATCAGGGCGGTTATTCCGGTACGCCCATCGGCGGACTGGCAGGAGGAATCTGGGGAGTTTCATATAGAGCCGGGCGTACATGCTTTATATTTTATATATAAAGGAAGTGGCAGCATGGACTGGCAGTGGTTTGAGTTTTGCTGAAAGGAGAAATAGTTTATGGGAAAGGAATATTTTTGTAATCCGGTAAATGTACCTTACCGGTATCAGTTTAATAAACCGCAGGTTCAGGGAATGTCCGGCGATGCGCCGGTGCAGGTGGCGCGCGAAGCGGCAGACCCTTCGATGATTCAGTTTCAAGGTAAATATTATATTTTCGCATCTATGACGCTTAGCGTATGGATATCGGAGGATATGGTGCATTGGGAAAGCCACCGTCTGCCGGAATCACTTCCGTTGTATGATTATGCGCCGGATGCAAGAGTGGTGGGGGATTATGTATATTTCTGTGCTTCCAGAAAGGAAGAAGCATGCAGTTTTTATCGTACCAAAGATGTTATAAACGGACCTTATGAGGAGATAAAGGGAACGTTTTCCTTCTGGGATCCGAATCTTTTCGTAGATGATGACGGCAGAATGTATTTTTACTGGGGCTGCTCTAATCAGACACCTATATGGGGTGTAGAGCTTGACTCTGAGACTATGAAGCCTCTGACGGAGAAGAAGGAACTGATATGGGGTGACGCATGGACAAAGGGGTATGAGAGAAGCGGGGAGAATCACTGTGCACCGCCTTTTCCGGAAGAAGAAATTGAAGTGCGTTATCAGGAGTTCCTAAAGTCACATCATATAGAAGAAGCGATGCTGCCGGAGAGTATGGTTATGCAATTACATGGACATGTGAGCCGTAAGCCATTTATTGAAGGCGCGTGGATGGATAAATATCAAGGCAGGTATTATCTCCAGTATGCATGTACAGGTGCAGAGTACAATGTATATAGTGACGGGGTTTATGTGAGCGATTTTCCCCTTGGTCCTTTTACGCTGGCGGATAATAACCCATATTCCTATAAGCCGGGCGGCTTCCTGCCGGGAGCCGGGCATGGCTCGACGATGTGGGACAAACAAGGGAATCTGTGGCATGCTTCCACGATGCGGATTAGTATGAACCATACATTTGAGCGACGCGTAGGAATCTGGCCAGCAGGATTTGATGAAGACGGCGAGCTTTTCTGTAACCAGCGTTATGGTGACTGGCCGATGGAAGTAGAAGACGACAGGATGAACCCATGGAAGGAGCCTCAATGGTATCTATTAAGTTACGGGAAAACAGCATCCGCGTCTTCCTTTACAGAGAAAAAAGAACCGAAATATGCTGTAGATGAAAATGTGCAGACATGGTGGCGTGCCGCAACAGCTAAGTGTGGTGAGTGGATTCAGGTAGATCTGGAAAAAAGTTATACGGTAAACGCTGTACAGATTAATTTTGCAGATGATGGTATCAATATTCCTGTGCCGGGGAAAATCCGTGGAACTACGCAAGCCCGTTATATCGAAGAGAAAGACCATGTGACCCGCTGGAAACTGGAGGGTTCTCTGGATGGTAAAAATTATTTTATGATAGAGGATAAGTCAGAAGCAGATACGGACTTACCCCATGACTTGATTGTAAGGCTGGAAGGCGTTCAGGCACGGTTCCTGAAACTGACGGTAATCGAAGTACCATATGGGCAGACGGCCTGCATTTCCGGTTTACGCATATTTGGCGTAGGCGACGGGGAAAAGCCGGAAGTACCGGAGTTTGAAGCGTATAGGGAAAATGAGCTGGATATGATGGTGAAAATAGCAGGTACAAATGCCACAGGTTATAATATTTTGTGGGGCAGTCAGCCCGATAAACTCTATCACAGTCATATGGTATTCGGAAATGAGCAGCGTATAGGGGCGCTGGTTAAGGGAAAAGAATATTATGTGCGTGTGGATGCATTTAATGAAAATGGGATTACTGAGGGGAATGTCGTAAAGATATTGAGAGGCTGAATAAGTAAAAATAATAAAAGGAGGGCAACTATATGGAGATGACACTGAGATGGTATGGCTCTAAGTTCGATACGGTGACATTAAAACAGATCCGGCAGATACCGGGCGTTACCGGAGTTATTACAACATTATATGATACACAGCCCGGTGAAGTATGGGACAGGGAGAGAATCCGCGGCATGAAAGATGAAGTGGAGGCGTCCGGACTGCATATCGCAGGTCTAGAGAGCGTCAACATTCATGATGCGATCAAGACCGGCGTGCCGGAAAGGGAGCAATATATCAATAATTATATCAAAACACTTGAGAATCTGGGGCAGGAAGATATCCATCTGGTATGCTACAACTTCATGCCGGTGTTTGACTGGACGCGCACGGAACTGGCGCGTGTAAGGCCGGACGGTTCTACGGTACTCGCATATACACAGGCAGCTGTGGACGCCATTGACCCGGAGAAGATGTTTGAGTCCATTGCAGGGGATATGAATGGAACGGTCATGCCGGGTTGGGAGCCGGAGCGTATGGCTCATGTAAAAGAGTTGTTTGAGATGTATAAAGAAATCGATGATGAAAAGTTATTTGAAAATTTAAAATATTTTCTGGAAAGAATCATGCCGGTCTGTGATAAATATGATATCAACATGGCAATCCACCCGGATGATCCGGCATGGAGTGTATTCGGTCTTCCACGCATCATTATCAATAAGGAAAACATTCTCCGTATGATGAAAATGGTAGATAATCCACATAATGGCGTGACATTCTGCTCCGGCTCTTATGGCACAAACCTGGAAAATGACCTGCCGGATATGATCCGTTCGCTGAAAGGAAGAATCCATTTTGCCCATGTACGGAACTTAAAGTTTATTACGCCGGACAACTTTGAAGAAGCGGCACATCTTTCCAGCGACGGAAGTTTTGATATGTATGAGATCATGAAAGCCTTATATGATATCGGATTTGACGGACCGATCAGACCGGATCACGGCCGTATGATCTGGGATGAGGTAGCAATGCCCGGATATGGTCTTTATGACCGTGCACTTGGGGCGGCATACTTAAACGGATTGTGGGAAGCTATTAAGAAGTCCGCTGTGTAGACTTTTCCCACGCAGGAGGTATGTCCGGAAAACAATCTTTTTCGTGCGGATTTGAGATTTAGCAGAGTAAAATCATGGAGGTTATGATGAAAGTAGATTTACAAGGAATTGCAGACAGGAAACAATGGGAAGACAAAGGATATCACCTTCCAGAGTATGACATCGGACAGATGAGGGAGGCAACAAAAGAAAATCCGTTCTGGATACACTTCGGTGCAGGCAACCTGTTCCGTGCCTTTCATGCCGCAATCGTGGAGAAAATGCTGAATGAAGGAAAGCTGGACAGAGGATTAATTGTCGCGGAAGGCTTCGATTATGAGATTGTGGAGAAGATGTACGATACACATGACAATCTGGGGATCGCAGTGACACTTAAGGCGGACGGGACAATTGATAAGAGAGTGATAGGAAGCGTGGCGGAAGCCCATCCTTTAGATTCAGGTAATGAGACGGCATATGGCAGGCTGAAGGAAATCTTTGAGAAGGATTCCCTGCAGATGGTTACCTTTACGATTACGGAGAAAGGCTATAGCCTGACCAATGCAAAAGGGGAACAGCTGCCGGATGTGGCGGCAGATTTTACGGCAGGACCGGAACGGCCGGCAAGCTATATGGGGAAGGTGTCTTCCCTGCTCTATGCCAGATACTGCGCGGGAGCAAAACCCATTGCCATGGTCAGCACGGATAACTGTTCCCATAATGGGGATAAGCTGTATGTGGCGGTATCGGCATTTGCACGAGCCTGGATGGAAAACGGAAAGGCAGATGCCGGATTTATGGAGTATATTGATTCCGAAAAGGTATCTTTCACATGGAGCATGATCGATAAGATCACGCCCCGGCCGGATGCGTCTGTGGAAGCCATTTTACGGAAAGACGGCGTGGAAGAATTAGAACCGGTCGTCACGTCTAAAAATACATATGTTGCACCTTTTGTAAACGCAGAAGAAACGGAATATCTGGTCATTGAGAATGATTTTCCCAACGGACGGCAGAAGCTGGAAGAAGGCGGCGTTATGTTTACGGACCGCACGACGGTAGACAAAGTAGAGAAGATGAAAGTATGTACCTGTTTAAATCCGCTTCATACCTGTCTTGCCATTTTCGGATGCCTGCTTGGATACCGGAAAATCTCTGATGAGATGAAGGACAGGGAACTCGTAAAGTTGGTGGAGACAGTGGGATATAAAGAAGGGCTTCCGGTGGTAGTCGATCCGATAATTTTAAGCCCAAAAGAGTTTATTGATACAGTGCTCAAGGTACGTGTACCGAACCCGTTTATGCCGGACACACCACAGAGGATTGCAACGGATACTTCCCAGAAACTGGCGATCCGGTTCGGGGAGACTATTAAGGCTTATGCGGCGGACGAAAACCTGAAAGTTGATGATCTGCAGATGATTCCGCTTGTCTTTGCAGGATGGATGAGATACCTGATGGCAGTGGACGATGAAAGGAAGCACTTTGAGCTGAGCCCGGATCCGCTGCTTGCTGAAATCTGCCCGCAGATAGAGGGGATCAGACTCGGAGATACCGATGTGGAAGATGTCATAAGACCGATCATGGAAAATGCAAAGATATTTGGTGTCAATCTGTATGAGGCAGGTATGGCAGATAAGGTATGCGGCTATTTTAAGGAACTGATCGCAGGACCGGGAGCAGTCCGCAGTACACTGCAGAAATATGTCTAAGGAGAGCGAAGTGAAAAAGAGCTGCTAAAATCTTCACAGCACATTTATGACTTGGAAAGGAGTGGCGGATTAAATGAACGAAATAGAAATAATTCAAAAACTGGGAGTAGTTCCGGTAGTTGTACTTAATGATGCAAAAGATGCCCTGCCTCTGGCTGAGGCGTTATGCGATGGCGGACTTCCCTGCGCAGAAGTTACATTTCGTACTGAAGCGGCGGAAGAATCAATCAAGATTATGACAAAAGAATACCCGGAAATGCTCATAGGAGCAGGGACGGTGCTTACCACAGAGCAGGCTGACCGTGCCGTGGATGCGGGAGCAAAGTTCATTGTCAGTCCGGGATTTGATGCGGAGATTGTGGATTACTGTCTGGAAAAGGGGATTCCGGTATTTCCGGGATGTATTACGCCTTCGGAAACAGCACAGGCGGTTAAGCGGGGATTGAAGGTCATAAAGTTTTTCCCAGCGGAGCAGTTCGGCGGTATTGCCGCGATTAAGGCTCTGGCAGCCCCTTATACGGATATCAGGTTCATGCCTACTGGTGGTATCAATGCTGACAATCTTGGGAAGTATCTGTCTTATGACAGGATTGTGGCGTGTGGGGGAAGCTGGATGGTAAGAGCGGACCTGATTAGAAACAGAGAATTTGATGAAGTAAAGAGGCTGACCGCTGAAGCAGTGGGACTGGTAGCTGAGATTAGAAATAAATGATGCGGATGTGTGTCTGCGGTACAAGGCCGGCAGACCGCGGAAAGGTATGGGATAAAAGTGAAGCAGAATATGGGAAAAAAAGTCGTTACATTCGGTGAGATCATGTTGAGGCTGGCACCGGAAGGATATTATCGTTTTGTGCAGGCGGAAAGTTTCGGTGCTACCTATGGCGGAGGAGAGGCAAACGTGGCGGTGTCCCTTGCAAATTTCGGTTTTGATGCCTGCTTTGTCACGAAGCTCCCGGCACATGAGATCGGACAGGGAGCAGTCAATTCATTGAGAAGGTTCGGGGTGGACACCTCCGGGATCGTGCGCGGGGGAGACAGGGTTGGTATTTATTTCCTGGAGAAAGGGGCATCCCAGAGACCGTCAAAGGTGATCTATGACCGTGCAGGTTCTTCCATTGCCATGGCGTCAAAAGATGACTTTGACTGGAAAGCGATTTTAGAAGGGGCGGAGTGGTTCCATTTTACAGGGATTACACCCGCGCTGAATGACAATGTGGCGGGGATATGTCTTGAGGCGTGTAAGGCAGCCAAGGAAGCGGGAATTAAGATATCCTGCGATTTAAATTACAGGAATAAGCTGTGGAGCAAGGAAAAAGCAGGGCAGGTTATGGGTGAGCTCTGTACGTATGTGGATGTATGCATTGCAAATGAAGAAGATGCGACGGATGTATTTGGCATCAGGGCTGAGAATACGGATGTTTATGCGGGCGAAGTGAACCACGAAGGATATAGGAGTGTTGCAAAGCAGCTGGCAGACCGTTTCGGTTTTGAAAAGGTGGCAATCACCCTGCGTGAGTCAATCTCTGCAAACGATAACCTGTGGTCGGCTATGCTGTATGATGGGGATGATTATTTCTTCAGTAAAAAATATAAAATGCACATCGTTGACCGTGTGGGCGGCGGGGACAGTTTCGGAGCAGGTCTGATTGCGGCATGTTTAAACGGATATGATGCACAGAATACCGTTGAATTTGCGGTGGCGGCATCCTGTCTGAAACATTCCATTGAAGGAGATTTCAATATGGTGACGGTGGATGAGGTCTTGAAGCTGGCAGGCGGAGACGCTTCCGGGCGTGTGCAGAGATAGTCTGGCGGGGAACATTTGAAAAGTGTTTTATGGCTGAGCGAAGCGAAAGGGACGGATATTAAAGATGAAAAAATTTATGGATGAAAATTTCCTGCTGTCAACTGAAACAGCGCAGAAGCTGTATCATGAATATGCCGCGGCAATGCCGGTTCTGGATTATCACTGCCATATCAGCCCGCAGGAGATTGCAGAAGATAAGCAATTTGAAAATATTGCACAGATCTGGCTGGGCGGCGACCATTATAAGTGGCGGCAGATGCGTTCCAACGGGATAGCAGAAGAATATATTATCGGGAATGCCCCTGACCGGGAAAAATTCCAGAAATGGGCGGAGACGTTGGAAAAGGCAATCGGGAATCCTCTGTATCATTGGAGCCATCTGGAACTGCAGAGGTATTTCGGATATGACGGGGTGCTGAATGGGGAAACAGCGCAGGAAGTGTGGGATATTTGTAACGATAAATTAAGAGGGGAAAAGATCAGTGCAAGAAGCCTGATCCGGCAGTCTAATGTGACATTGCTGTGTACCACCGATGATCCGGCAGATGATTTGGAATGGCATAAACAGATTGCTGAGGATAAGACTTTTGATGTGCAGGTTCTGCCTGCATGGAGACCGGAAGCCGCCATGAAGATAGCGGCACCGGGGTTCGCGGGTTATATAGAACGCCTTGGCAGGGCGGCGGATATGGAGATTACAACCTTTGGAGAGTTGAAAACTGCCCTTACAAAACGGATGGAATTTTTTAATGGAATGAGGTGCCGGATCTCGGACCACAGCCTTGACTATGCCATGTATGTGCCGGCATCAGAGGCGGAAATAGAAGACATTTTTGCACGGGCGCTGGCAGGAGAGGAAGTGTCTTACGAAGAAGAGTTAAAATATAAAACGGCATTTCTTTTATACGCAGGGAAAGAATATGTGCGGCTGGGATGGGCCATGCAGTTGCATTATGGCGTGAAGCGGGATAACAATAAGAAAATATACCGCTGTCTGGGAGCCGATGCCGGGATAGACTGTATCAATAACCATACGCCGTCTGCCCAGCTGGCGGATTTACTGGACGCACTGAATGAGGCTGACGCCCTTCCCAGGACAATCCTGTACAGCTTGAATCCGACGGATAATGCGGTAATTGGCACTGTCATCGGTTGTTTTCAGGATGAAGGATGCGCCGGAAAGATCCAGCAGGGAAGCGCATGGTGGTTCAACGACAATAAACAGGGAATAATTGACCAGATGACATCGCTTGCAAATCTGGGGCTTCTTGGCAATTTTATCGGAATGCTGACGGATTCCCGGAGTTTTCTTTCTTACACAAGGCATGAGTATTTCCGCAGGATACTCTGCGAACTAATCGGCGGATGGGTGGAAAACGGGGAATATCCGAATGACGAGAAGGCGCTTGCAAAACTTGTAAAAGATATTTCCTATCGGAATGCCGTGCGGTATTTTGGGTTTGATCTGGAGATATAAGTTGCCTTCGCAGAACCGAGACACAATGAAGGAGATGTTTAACGATAAAGACTTCAAATTTGTATTGAGCAGCATTGTAGGACTGATACTATGTGTCAGTAGTGCGGTAAATCTCGAAGTACTGATTGCAATTATAAGTGGAGTCAGCCTGATACTTGAGAGTGATAATGTTGATAAATTTTGATGTATTGTGGGTGTAATCGGAGAAAACAGAAAATGGCCTGCTTGGGAAAGTTTATAATGGATTCCTAAGTAGGTTTTTTAAATAGTGAAGGATGATATTAGTGACTTTGCAAGTGGAGAAAATTTCAGGGATTAAGATAACGAGCGGTATGTACGTCTGAAGGCAGATTTGTATAGAGATAGATTAATAGAATCTGGAAATCGCTTTGATGCAGTGACAGAAGCATATACAAAAGATTGGAAAATAGATAGGTCATGGTCGATGAGAAGGCGTTTATTGGGGGAAACCAGTAGACGCTTTTGCCGTATAAGTTGTAAAAATCGTTCGACAAAATTAGGGAAACGGTTGCGGAAATAAGAAAACAATGTTGATAAAGGGCGGATGGTGTAAGCGAAAAAGAGCGGAAATAGTTGAAAGGCTTGAACTGCCCTGTTTAAGGGAAAAAGGACACAACCAGTCCCTTTTCAAATAATAAATACAAATTTATAATGAACACACCGGTTGGGAGGTACAGAGTGATAAGTATGGAAGGTACAAATTTAGGAGTTACAGTTAAAAAATTGCGTGAAACAAAGGGTATGAGCAGGGTAGAGCTGTCGGAGGCGGCAGGGATCAGTGAGTCTCATCTGAAGAAAATTGAAGCCGGGGTCAGACAACCCGGAATCCAGACATACCAAAGAATGATTGCAGTGTTGGAGGCTGATGTTGTCTTAAAAGATGTGACAGGGAGCATAAAAGGGGATTGTGCCGCAAGGGCACAGAAGGTATTTCTGGAAAGTACAGAGACGCAGGCAGTATTTCTGGTACAGGTTCTGGAATTTATGGCTCAGAACATGAAAGCAATAAAGTAAAAGAAACCGGCTGTTGCCGGTCTGCCCGAGTGCATTCTTATTACAGAGTGAATTTGGGCAGGTCTGTGACCGCAGGCTAAAAAATTACAATGAAGATAAATTCTATAGGTATATAGGTAGACAGCGAACCTTGACAACAAATGTTCCAGTAGTTTTTCATATCTGCCGGGAACTGAATATCAGTATGTATGGACACAAAACATTCGGAACACTTTTATAGGTGATGAGGGGAGAGCTTCGCGGAGAGATATTTGTCTGTGGAAAGCAGGTGGCAGTGCTTTTGTACAGGTAAGACGAGGAATCGTAATAGAAGAAGGAAAAATAGGAGCGGCATCCCCGGCATGGGGCAGCGGTGGCATCCTGCCCTGAAATCCGGGTGATAATGATACCTCTGCCGGAGAACATGGCAGCCGGAGCGGCGTCCGGGGTATGTTACAGCGGGAAAGGGGACTGTAAGGTATCAGGCAGCCTTGCCGGGCGGTCCTGCATATTCCGGCCCACACCGGGGGAGAGGAAATGAAAAACCGTGCAGGGTGGTATGCTGTGCGTATATGCAGCATGGTATCCGGCATGGCGTGTGGGATTATTTTGTGGATAAAGAAAGATTCAGATACAGGTTTTTAGAAAAGGCAGGCTGCATACATATTTTTACAGCACCAGAAAGGGTATCAGGCAGCCGGGCAGGAAAACTCCAGATAAAAGCATATACCAGACAGGAGAGAAAATATTGTGTCAGATATGACACGGCATTGAGGGCTGGATTTTATTTTTTATGACCGGGAGGTGTCTGCATGACTGTGGAGGAGCACAGGAGATTTCTGGAGCAGGATTTTGGTGACGTGGAGATAGAGGAATTAAAGGACATAAGCAGAATAAGGATCGACCAGGGCGGAACAGTGGAGGAAAAAAAGAAGCAGTACCTTAGAAAAGTCGGAAACCCCTATCTTGTAAAGGTAGGCGGTACCATGGTTAAGATACGGTTTGCCAATAACGGTGTGAGCTTCGAGGATGCCTTTGAGGGCCTTCTCCTTATGGGGTGATGAAGTACAGGTATAAAATGAATGAAATTCTGTAAAAAAGCAGTGGAAAAATGCAAAAGTTTATGGTAAGATTTGAATTGAGGAAGGCAGACGGGTGTCCTGCGAGAAAGGCGCACCCATATCAGTATCAAATCTAATAAAAGTTTACTGGCGTTTGTCCTGCTTAAAAAGTTTAAGGAGGATAACGCATATGAGTAAAACAGCAGACAGAATCTACCATGCCGCCATCTATGTGAGGCTTTCCAAAGAGGATGGCGATGTTGCCAGTGCCGCAAAGGCAGAGAGCAACAGCATTTCCAACCAGAAGAATCTTATTAAAGATTTTCTGAAAGAAAAAGACGATATTATAGTGGTTTCCGAATACGTGGACGATGGTTACAGCGGCTCCAATTTTGAACGCCCCGGTTTCCAGATGATGATGGAGGACATAAAAAGAGGCAAAGTTGACTGTGTGGTCGTGAAAGACCTGTCACGTTTCGGGAGGGAATATATTGATTCCGGGAAGTATATCGAGAGGCTGTTCCCGGCCCTTGGCGTACGTTTCATTGCGGTCAATGACCATATTGACAGCAGGGAGGAAAGCGGCAGGGACGATATCGTAGTCCCGTTCAAAAATTTGATGAATGACGCCTACTGCCGGGATATTTCCATAAAGATACGCAGCCATCTGGAAGTGAAACGGAAGAACGGTGAGTACACAGGCGCATTTACACCCTATGGCTACAAAAAGGATGAAAATGACCGGAACAGGCTGGTGCCGGATTTATATGCGGCAGGCGTGGTGAAAGGCATATTCCGGATGAAGCTTAATGGAATGAGCCAGTCTGCCATTGCGGATAGCCTGAACGGTCAGGGGATATTGTCGCCGATGGAATACAAGCACAGCCTCGGTATTCACATTCAGGATAATTTTAAAACGTATGAACAGGCAGAGTGGAGCCCGGTATCCGTCCGCAGGATACTTGAAAATGAGGTATATACCGGGACACTGGTACAGGGCAGGCATTCCACGCCGAACCATAAGATAAAGAAGATTGTGGATAAGCCCAGAGAGGAATGGGTAAGGATAGAGGACAGCCATGAGCCTGTCATCAGCAAAAGGGAATTTGCCATTGTCCAGAGGCTCCTTGGGATGGACACAAGGACGTCCCCAAATGAGGATGAAGTCTATGTGCTGGCGGGGCTTGCGGTGTGTGCAGACTGCGGTGCGCCCATGGTCAAGCGGAATGTCCCGGCAGGCGGGAAGGTCTATTCCTACTATATCTGCTCAAAAAATGCGGCGACAAAAGAATGCGGGGCACACCGTATCCCAAAAGAGAAGCTGGAAAGCCTTGTTTTCGAGGTACTCAAGACGCATATCGCAAACGTACTTGATACAGGGAGAATCCTTGAATATATTGATACAGTACCGTTCCAGGAGTTGGAGATAAAGGAACTGGAAAGGCAGAAAGAGGCAAAGGAGCAGGAGGTACAGCGGTGCCGTAAGCTGCGGGATATGCTGTATGAGGACCTGAAGGACGGGGTTGTTTCCAAGGAAGATTATGCGGAACTATATGAAGGCTATAACAGCAGGAGGAAAAAAGCGGAGGAGGCAGTCCATAAGCTCCGTAATGAGATACAGAAGGTAATGGAAGCTAAGACGGATAAATATGAATGGCTCCGTTATTTTAAGGAATACCAGAATATCAGTGAACTAAGCAGGATGGCAGTGGTGGAGCTGATCGACAGGGTAAGGGTGTCTGACAAGGACCATATCGAAATAGACTTCAATTTCCAGGACTGCTTCCAGTCGGCGCTCCGCCAGATACAGTCAGCAGGCTGCACAGTATGCATGGACGAAGCCGGAAGGATAAACATAGAGGAAAGGGAGGTCGTGTGATATGGCAAGGAAATCCAGGAAAGCTGGTTTTGTCAATATGGGAAAAGCTGCGGAGACTGCGGCTGTAAAGGAAGAAAAGCACGTATTCAGGGCAGGGCTGTATGCACGGCTCTCCCTTGAAAGCGGGGCAAACAGGGAACGCGGGACCATAGAAAACCAGATGGGGATTTTGAAAAAATTCGTGGAGGGCGCAGATGATATTGTAGTTGAAAGTGAATATATGGACGTCTCTAAGACCGGAACAAATTTTGAAAGGGACGGATTTGAGGAAATGATGCGTGACATCAGGGACGGGCGCATCAACTGCGTGATCGTGAAGGATCTGTCCCGGCTTGGGAGGAACTATGTGGAGGCCGGTAATTATGTGGAGCGGGTGTTCCCATTCTTTGAAGTGCGGTTTATTTCCGTGACGGACGGTTACGATTCCATCAGGGAAGGCGCGGACCTCTCCGTGTGCATGGCCAATATTTTCAACGAATTTTATTCGAGGGACCTGGCGAAAAAGATCAGGGCTTCTTACCGCACTTATTGGAAAAAGGGCAGCAATGTCAGCGGAAACCTTGCCTACGGGCTCATGAGTGATTCACTGGATAAACACCATATCATAGCTGACCCGGATGCTGCCCCAGTGGTGCTGCGTATCTTTGAAATGTTTGTGAACCAGGAAATGGGATATGCACAGATAGCGAAAACCCTGAATGATGAAGGGGTGATTGGACCGAAAGCGTACAAGCATTTTAAAAGGACAAAGGAGCTGCCCCGGAATTATGATGCCGTCTGGAAAGGACATACCATTGCACGGATGCTCTGCAACCCTTATTATGCAGGGGACAGCAGGCACAACGAGTATGGCAGTGACAGTTTCGCAGAAAAAAAGCAGTGGCAGGAGCCGGTAGAAAACTGGATCATTGTGGAGGACACCCATGAACCGGTGGTGCCGAGGGTGCTGTACCTCAAAGCACAGGAAAGGCTTAAAGGGATACATGAAAACTCCCCGAAGTATGGAAAGAAAAACCAGGGGGAGCTTGCCTGCCGGAATTTCTATAAAAAGAAGATTGTTTGCGGGGACTGTGGGGCGACCATGTACCTGATAAAGAACCCAGGCGGGACAACAGATTTTGTATGCGGTGGACACCAGACAAAAAAAGGGTGCAGCAGGAAAAGCGTTTCTGAGGGTGCTGTCAATGATGAAGTCCTGCGTGTGATCCGTGCCCATATGAATGTATATGTGGACAGCATGGAAATGTTAAGGCGGATGAACCGGAAGGCAGAAAGCATGAAAAAATATGATGTGCTGACGAAGGAGATCCGGAGCCTGCACCACGAAATGGAAAAGGTGGCGGCACACAGGCAGCAGTTATATGAAGATTATGCAGAGCGGCTGGTTGATGCGGAACAGTATGCTTCTTTTGCAGACAAAGACGCAGCCGAAGAAGCGGAACTGAGGAAAAGGATAAATGAGGTTACAGAATACCAGAGAAAATATGACCGGAATTACTGTGCCAATGTGGATTGGGAAGCAGCTATTGAAAAATACCGGAATATCCGGCACCTGACAAAAAAGATGGTGGACGCATTTTTGGAAAAGATTGAAATATTTTCGGCAGGGAAAGTGACTGTCCATCTGGTTTATGACGATATGCTGGATGAGCTGGTGGCATATACAAAGGAAAGGGAGGCGGCGGATCATGGGCAATAGAAAGACTGCAATCTATATCCGCCTTTCTGATGAAGATAACAATGTTGACGGTATTGTAAAGCCGGAGAGCAACAGCGTGGCGGCGCAGAGAATTTTGATCAGGGATTATATGCAGAGGAATAATTTCTCCACTCCGGCAGACACGCTGGAGTATGTGGATGACGGCTTTTCCGGCACAAATTTCCAAAGACCGGCTTTCCGAAGAATGATGGATGACGCAAAGCATGGGGAAATAGGCGGCATTATCGTCAAGGATTTTTCAAGGTTTGGAAGAGACCATTTGGAGACAGGGAACTACCTTGAACGGATTTTCCCGCTGCTTGGCATTCGGTTCATTTCGGTAAATGACCAGTTTGACAGTGAGGACTGTATGGGAATGACAGGGGGAATGAGCGTTGCGCTGAAAAATATCATCAATTCCATGTACAGCCGGGATTTATCCAAAAAGGTGAAGAGCGCAATGGGGACAAGAGCCGTCCGCGGTGAGTATATGGGCGCATTTGCGCCTTACGGATATGTAAAGAACCCGGATAATGTACACCAGCTTATTCCCGATGAAGAAGCGGCAGAGGTGGTGCGGTTTGTATTTACCATGGCGGCAGAGGGGAAGAAAAAACCGGAGATTGCACGGTTCCTTAACGAGCGGGGTACGCCTACCTGCATGGAACATTTCCAGGCGCTGGGGCTGAAAAGAAAAAGTTATAAAGAAAAAGAAAAAAAGCTGTGGACCGTTACAACCATTGGCGACATGCTGAAAAAAGAGGTTTATCTTGGAAAGACTGTCTGGAGGAAAACAAGGCAGGCGGAAGTCGGATCGAAGCGTCAGGTTAAAAATGACAGGTCTGAATGGATCATTATTGAGGGGACACATGAACCCCTTGTGACGCAGGAACTGTTTGATACAGCAAATGCAAAGGCGTTCACGCATGAGAAGAAAATTGTCCCGGCAGGGCGGAAGCCACAGCCAATCCTTTTCTGCCCGCATTGTGGGAGGCGTCTTACGCTGACCAGCTGGGGAAATGCCTACCGGTGCGGGGAGGCGGCAACTTCCGGCATTGCGGAATGCAGGACGGTCCATGTGGACAGGGAATGGCTGGAGAATGCTGTATTGTCCTGTACCCGCACGATGGCGGGCATGGTGTCGGCAGAGGTGTCCAGAAAGAAAAAGGAATGGGAAAAGACAGCGGCTGTTGAGGAAGAAATAAGGAAGCTGGAAGCGGAGGGAAAGAGACTTTCATCAAGAAAACTCAGGCTGTATGAAGATTACCGTTCCGGAAAGTTCTCAAAGGAACAGTACCGCAGGGAATATGAAAGTACAGCCAGCCGGATTTTGGAAATAGAAAAAAGGATACCGGAGCTTAAGGACGAGGTAATACAGACCAGGGAACAGATGCTGCATATGAAAGAACGGGAGGCAGAACTGGAAGGGCTGGCATCGCTTGAAACTTTCGATAAGGGAAGACTGGCTGCAGTGATTGACAGGGTGCTGGTTTACAGCGAAGAACGGATAGAAATAGTCTGGAAGATGGATGACTGGTTCTTTCCCGAAGCAGTGAGGGAGAAAGAAGTGGTTACGCTG
>CAJTVL010000030.1 GCA_910579425.1 uncultured Lachnospiraceae bacterium
TTGAGTTAGACCATAAGATGAGATTTTATTAATCAGCTTAACTTAATGACATTGTATCACAAACTCGAAAGAAGCACAGCCCTGATGACGGAGCAGTTTTGAAGGAGCCCTTACGAAAACGTCGGTGCTTAACGAGGTTCTGTCGAGTTTAGCACCGCTACGTTTTTGTAGAGCGAGAGCGCGGCGACGAGGAACTGCTCCGTCATCAGGGCGTCCTCTTTCCACGAGTGTGATAAACAATATTTTCCCTAACTGATTCTCAACACAATCTTATCCCCCTCCGGCCTCACCAGTATCCTGTAAACCTCATGCTTCCAGGCATTTTGGAGCCTATCATCGGTGATCGGGATCTCTTCGACCGCGCTCACACGGGCGTTCTCCAGAGTAAGGCATCCGCCCTCCTCCCCGATCTTAAGGCACTCCGCACCGTCCTTACCGGCCTCACAGAGCACAGGCTTTTCATAGGTCATCAGGCTTAAGGTCAGCTTATTATCTTCTCCGCCGCCCTCTTTCCACAAAAAACGGTCTTCAATTACAATATCCTGTCCCTTATTGAGCCGGGCAGTTCTCTGGTAAGACGCAATCCGGCTCTCTGCGGGATAAGCGCCTGCCAAATCCATCCTCAGGACGCACTTTTCCAGGTCGCACCTAACCTCACCGGCGCAGTACTCCTGCCCGGGAAGCTGCATGTACCCGTTGATTTCAGGCAGATTATGATAGGAGGACTGCATGGTCCAGATCTCATAACGATGCTCCGAGAAGGTCTTTCGGCTGTAGGTCTCCACACCCACATCAATGAACAGGGGCTTTCCGTTTCTGTAAACCGTAAAGCTTCCCACGTCATTGTGATTGTGGCTGTCCCCATTATCTCCGGCCTTGGCGGCCAGAACCAGCTTTTCATCCCGCACCATCATCAGGCCCACGCTGGGATAGTACACGTCCGGCGGCGGAGTCGGTTCTGCCGCGAACTGCCTTAACTCGGAAATGGTAAATCCGTTCATCAGTCGGCAGAACAGATTGTTCTCCTCCCTGATCAGCAGGGTATAGGGCAGCCCTCTGCGGAAATCATCTGCCGTAAAGGCCATCATGGCCGGATTCTCCGTCATTTTTGCAAAGAGATACTCTCTTGCGGCGCAGCGTCCCGCCACCGGAGAGCAATCGGCAAAATTCACATAATAAATATCATCCACATGAACCTTGAAGAGATAGTCCGCCATATTTCTGATTTTTGTCTCCTTCGCAATTCCTTCAAAAGCGCCCTTCGTGACCTCATTGCACAGCTCCTGAATAATCCCCAGGCAAAGTCCTGCGTGATGATAATATTGTGCCCCCTCGTCACAGCAGCCGTCGTCCCCATACTCATCCAGGAAATAGTCCACGCTTCTGCAGGCCTTCTCCAAAATTTCTTTCCTCCTGTCCTCACAGCCGCTCACCAAAAAGGCCGAGAGCAGTACATTCTGAGTACACCAGGGCGTCCAGTTGTTCAGACGGTCCTTCCCGTTTCCCATCCATTCAAACCGTTCCGTCAGATAGGGCGTGTAAACCCGTCTCTTAAGCTCATATCGGATTCTTTTTGCGACAGGCGCACCCATCTTTTCCAGCGACGGCTCCAGCAGATAAAGGGTGGTCGCCATCACTGCCCCTGTTTCACAGGCAAACAGGTCAATAATAGGGTTGGTCACATCCGGAATCGGATAATTTGTTCCGAAAAAATGCCAGTTATGAGCCGGAAGGTTCCAGGCGTTTTCATCGCAGATGGCAAAGATCCCATTTACAATGTCATCCATAAAACGCCCCTTATTCTCCACGCACTCTGCCAGCACCAAGGCTGCCAGTGCCCGGCGCTTGGGAAAATAGCGGTCCTCATACCGGGATCTGTTCCCCGTCCGGCAAAAATCCATAAACTCCGTGGCCGTCAGATAAGGCCACTCAAACCCCAGATACTCTTCTCCCAGCCGAAGGGTTTCCTCCCTCCACTGCCTGTCAAGACCTTCCCACGCTTTTCTCTCCGTTATCGTTGCATAAGGATGGTATACGGCCATCTCCCCCTGAAACCGCTTTGCAATTTCACTAAACATCCCCCAAATCCTCCTCTCTTTTTCCTGATAAAACACGCTTAAAGCTGTGAATAAAATTTCCTGGAAGATAAAAAATAATCCGGCAAGAAGCTGCAAATCCAAAGATCATAAATTATTTACAGTTATTCTTACCGGATTTCCCTTCATACTCCCCTGCGGAAAAATTCCCTCCGCCTTGTCTGGCTTGGTAACCTTCAGCTACCTTTTACCAGATGAATAATTCCTTGCCTGTCAGCTTCATAAGCGCTTCCAGGAAATAATAATCTCCATAAATAATAGAGAACTCATGCTCTTTGTCATGATATGCCGCCGTACACTTGGTCAGAAGATTATCCTCCTCTTCATTCCAGTTAAAGCTCTTTTCTGTGAGGGCTTTCAGCATCTTAAGGGCTGCGTCCAGATAAATCTTACTCTGTCTGCCCTCTTTGAGCTTCGCCAGCTCGATCAGGCCACAGGCCGCGATCGCCGCCGCCGTGGAATCCTCCCAGGTTACATCCACAGGCTGTCTGAAATCCACAGGAATCAGACCGCTCTCCGGTATGTTGGCAATGAAATAATTGGCGATCCTCTCTGCGGTTTCCAGATACGCCTCATCCTTTGTGTGCAGATAGCTTAAGGTAAATCCGTAAAGCCCCCAGCTCTGGCCCCTGGTCCAAGAGGAACCTACCCCGCAGCCCTGGCCGCCGAAGCTCTCAATCATACCGCCATTTATCGGATCAAAGGACACGATATGATTCACGGAGCCGTCGCCTCTTACGAAGCATTCTTTTGCCGTGTTGGCATGGTTTATGGCGATCTGTGAAAACCTGGGATCGCCCAGCTCCTCGCTTGCCCAGTACAAAAGGGGCAGGTTCATCATACAATCAATGATCGCCCAGCCGGTACGGTCCGCAGATGTATCCCAGTTATTCCATGCACGGATGAATTTTCCGGCGCTGTTGTAGCGCCCTGCCAGGTTTCCTGCCGCAAGAAGCCCTCTGTTTTTGGATGCCTCATCCTTTGTCACCCGGTAATTTGCAACCGCTGTGGGAAGCCACTTAAATCCGTTGTCATGGTCTAACTTATTGTAGTCCATCAGATCTGCATCCAGCTTTTTCTCATTGTCTATGGCAATTTCTTTGTATAAATCTTTTCCTGTAAGGGCATACATCTGCCACATCATGCCGCCCCAGAAGCCATTTGTCCACCAGCCGATTCCTTTCGGATCTGACTTATCATCATGAACGCCGTCCACAGTGGTGTAAGGAATCTTATCCTTTGACCTTACGCTTACCTTTTCCAGCTTGTGAGCCACCTGATCCAGAGTTTCCTGTGCCCACGCCATTTCTTTTTCGCTTAGTTGCATGATTCTTTCCTCTCTTTCCCGCATTTATGATTACCACGCGATTGCTTCTACAGGTTCTTTAACCCTTTACTGATCCTATCATAACACCTTTTACAAAATATTTCTGCACAAAAGGATAAATAATCAGTACCGGAACCATACTTACCACGATCAGGGAGTATTTGATTGCGCCTGCCATCTCCGCAAGCCTTGCCTGCAGCTCCGGATCCTGTACCGTAGAAGGGTCGATCTGGCTTGCCATCAGGATTTC
Organism: uncultured Lachnospiraceae bacterium; assembly: GCA_910579425.1. GTDB lineage: Bacteria > Bacillota > Clostridia > Lachnospirales > Lachnospiraceae > Suilimivivens. The sequence goes on from CAJTVL010000030.1 coordinate 3,674, forward strand.
GCGAAGGAACAGCGTCAGAGGGTACAGGCTCTTGTCATGCAGATAGATCATAGCATTGAAATAAGCGTTCCAGTGCCCAACTCCATAAAACAGAACCAGAACCGCAATAATTGCCTTGGACAGGGGGATAACCACCTTCAGGTAATACATGACATCCGAGCAGCCGTCCATCTGGGAGGCTTCCAAAAGTTCTAACGGAATGGAGTTTATAATAAACGTTCTTGCCACGATCAGGTTGTAAACACCGATGGCTCCTGGCAAAAGCAGCGCCCAGCGGGTATTGAGAATCCCCAGGCTTTGAACCATCATGTAGCTTGGAATCATACCGCCACTGAAAAACATAGTGAAGGTAAATAAAAGCATGATACCGTTGCGCCCGGGAAGGTCCCGCCTTGAAAGGCAGTAGGCCGCTGTCAGGGTCATCACCAGATTGATCGTCGTTCCCACCACGGTGTAGAAAAGGGAATTGATAAAACCTGTCCAGACCGTGCTGGTATTAAACACAGCCCGGTATCCTTCAATGCTTAAATCCACCGGAAACAGAATCACCTTACCGGACTGTACCGCCACACCTGACGAAAAAGAGGCGCTGAGCACAAAGATACAGGGGTAGAGCACTGCGATGAAAAAGAAGGTCAGGATAGCGGTTATGATAATATAAAAGATCTTGTCATTTAAACTGTAGTTTTTAAATTTACGCATACGCCGCCCTCCTTAGAAAATTCCGCTTCCGTTCAGCTTCTTACTTGTCGTGTTTGCAATCACCAGCAAGATAAAGTTGATCACGGAATTAAACATACCGATTGCCGTGGACAGGGAGAAGTCGGTAATACCGCTTGCCAGACCTACCTTGTACACATAGGTAGAAACAATCTCACTGTAGTTTAAGTTCAAGTCGTTCTGCATAAGCAGCACCTTTTCGTACCCCACATTCATGATATTTCCCACTGCAAGTACCAGCATAATGCTCGCCGTAGGCAAAATGGTGGGAACGTCAATAAAGCGCAGTCTCTGAAAACGACTGGCCCCATCAATCATCGCCGCCTCGTGCAGCGACTGATCCACACCGGAGAGGGCCGCTATGTAGATGATCGCACTGTAGCCGGTGGTCTGCCATACACCGGACCAAACGTATATGTGCTTAAACAATTTACCGTCCGAGAGCAGGTTCGGTGCAGTCCCCCCTGTAAACAGAGTATAGAGATTTCCGTACAGACCGTTACGGGTATCTAAAAGCTGAAAGATCAAACCTACCATTACCACTGTAGAAATGAAATAAGGTACATAGGTAACCGTCTGAATTACTTTTTTGTATTTCTCTCCCAGCATTGCGTTCAACAGTAATGCAAATATGATCGGGATAGGGAATGTGATCAACAGGGAATACAGAGATATTGTCAGCGTATTCTTCATAACCACCGGGAACTTAAAGGATGTAAAGAATTTTCTGAAGTTATCAAATCCCACCCATGGGCTCCCCCATATACCCAGGCCGGAGTTATATTTCTTAAAAGCCATCACCAGACCGCCCATGGGCAAATACGCAAAGGTAATAAGCCATACCAGGGGAAGTACCAGCAGCAGGTAGAGCTGCCACCTGGCCAGGATCTGCTTTTTCAGGCTTTTTCTGTTTTCTACTTGTTTTACAGCCTTATTTTTTGCCATAAACCATCCTCCTTCTCAAAACACCTTCCTTGAACAACGGACAGCTCTTTTTCAACTGTCCCCGGTTCAAACAAGAAATACCGTATTTTCCGGTCATCCTTCTGTTAATAAAACAGACGGGCCGGCGCTCATACTACAGGCGCCTTAGCCCGTCCTAATTGTCCTATGACTGCCTGTCAGCCGTCCTAAAGAAATTCAATATCAGGAAAAGCATCAGCTTCTGTCATAAGCTGTCTGTGCAGTCTCAAGCCACTGCTGTAATCCCATGGTATCCAGCTCCTTCAGATAAGAGTCCCAGCCGCCCTCGATATCTCTTGCGCCGGTAACGAACTCTGCCAGGGCCTGCTTCACGAAATCCGGAAGCGTGGTCAGAGGATCCTGAAGCTGTTCGGCCTCTTCCATCGTGTACTTAAGGGCCGGAAGCACATGATCGGGATGCTTAGGATAGTACATCTGATAACACTTTGCATTTAACTGAGTAGGATCGCTGGGATCAAATTTCGCGCCTCCTGACTGTGCCGTATCAAATGTTGTATTTCCCATTTCCAGGCTTGCATATCTGGGACCATGATTTCTCCATGTCTGGCTCTGGTTGTCTGCCCATACTGTGGAGGTAACAAGCAATGTCAAACCATCATATAATCCTGCATCTACATAAGCATTGGTATGCTCTGCCAAAAGCTCAGGATCACGGGTCCAGTCTACGCCTTCCTCTCCAAAACGCTCGATCAGAGAAATATCGTGATCAAAGAACAGATCGGCAAATGCAAGTGCCATATCCAGCTTATCCGTGCCGGAAATAATGGACAATTCCTGACTGGGATTAAACTCATTGTAAGGGGTATACTGAACTCCCTTAGGTCCCTTAAGAGGCTCAATGAACTCCATCTCCAGGAAATTCTTATTGTTTCTTGCATCCGGCCAAGTACTTAAGGAGCCTGCGCTTGTCAAGCCGACAATAGGGGTCTCCTGGCTCAGGATTGCCTTGAACTGGGTATTGTCATCTGTAAAAGTATTTGCAGAAAGAACGCCTTCATTATAAAGATCATTCATATAACGAAGACCGTCACGCCACTCTTCTGTGGTGAACGGGGCAATTACGGTCTTACCGTCCTCAGAAAGAGCAAGTCCGCCGTTAGTGCCACCGCCATTCCAGAATACGAAAGCGTTCATTAAGGCTGCGGTAATGTTTTCACCGTAACCGCCTGAGGATTGGCCATATACGCCAAGCTCATCCTGGGCGCCGTTTCCGTTGGGATCGCCGTCACGGAATGCGATCAATACTTCCTTCAGCTCATCGGTAGTAGTCGGAATGCTCAGCCCTAATTTATCCAGCCATGCCTTGTTGATGAACATACGGTTAGGGGTCAGGTTCCAGGTCTCGGGCTCCCATGCGGAAAGACTGTAGATATTGCCGTCAGCCTGGGTGGAGGCCTTGTTCATAAGCTCCCTGTCTTCCTCAGGAATCGCATTATAGTTGGGCATCTTTTCGGGATCGGAAACATAATCGTTCAGCGGAAGGAAGAATCCGCTGCTGCCGTACTGCAGGATCATTTCATTGGTCAGATGGCCGTCTGTGATCATCACGTCAGGCTGCTGTTCATTAGAGGTTGCCATCAGAGCCACCTTGGTACGGGTCTCTGTCGCCTCTGTGGGGAGCATATAAAACTCAAGTTCAAATCCAAGCTTCTCTTCCAGCAGATTGGTGAAGTAGTTGTTCTCATAATCGGTAACAAAGCTGCTCGTGGTAAGAGCTACCAACAGCTTATCGCCTGAAGAAGATGCGGAATCACCACCTGCCGCATCAGCCTCTGTACCTGCATCCGCCGCATCAGCTCCTGCTGCATCCTCTGTACCTGCCGCATCACTGCTTCCTGAAGAAGATCCTGAACCGGAATCGGAAGAACCGCCGCCGCAGCCTGCCAGGGTTGTCGCCATCAGTATGGCTGCCAGCCCCAGCGCTAAAAATTGTTTGGTCTTTCTCATATTTTTTACCTCCTGTTTTTTGTTTACAGATGCTTCTGAGCTTATGCCCGAATATCTGCTCCTGGGTTTTTACGGCCCTTGACCATTAATGCCGTAATCCTCTATGTAAGACTTCGCGAAGCCTTCGTCCAACCTCTGCCTTACGGCTTCCCGAAGGTTACAACGCCAAGCAATACATCTATGTATTTTCAGACCGATTCGATAGAGGCAATCAATTCCTCTTCCCGGAAAGCAACTGTGTTTTCATCCGTGAAGCGAATGACGATCTCATTCTCCTCCGGCTCCCCGGAGGCGGCCACCTCTTTCACCTGGCTTTGACCATCAACCGGGCAAAGTACGGTCACCATCCGCAGCCTGTCTGCTCTTGCCTTTACACTTACACAGGGGACAGGCCGGTACATTCCCTGCTTGGTTCCGGTTGCGATAAACCCCTGCCATTCCGGTTCTTCCTGCCCGGTAATGATTTGTGCCTCGCCGGCAGAAAATGCCACGTCCATTTCCCGAAAAGCGATCCTGCCTTCTTCCCGGCTGACCACCTGGCTGTCGATATGCCACAGCCACTCAAATTCGTGAGTCTGCCTCTCTCTGTTTTCCTTCTGAGAAGCTTCTTTTTCTTCTGTCATTCGGTCAACCACAACCATAAAAGGCAGTTTTCCATTTCCCGGACGCCTGCAGAAAAAAACTCTTCTCTGATGCGTCACCCTGATCCGGGCCTTCGGGCCATAGCCTTCCTGATAAAAGCTCTCTCCAAAATCCCATTCCCTGCCGGTTTTCCAGATCAGATCCGTCTTTCGGCAAATGTCCTCTTCCTTCCATTCATAGCTCTCTCTCCGGTTCTGATCCTGACCGTCCACCCGCACGGTATTGTGAGAGCGGGTGGAAAGCACATAGCTTCTCATCTCAGAACTGTCATAGGCATAATTACCGCCTTCCGTCAAGAGAAGCTTTCCATTTGCATATAATAAAAGAGAAAGCTTGTCCTCATGCTGGTGAGCCCTGCCAAAAGGCGCCCCGTCAAACAGCGCCCAGGTATCTTCCTTTTCCCACCCGGTGCGCATTACCAGAAATCCCGACCAGGGAAGGGCTATGGATGTAAAATCCGGCTCTCCCGCTTTTTCTCCTTCTGTCAGCCAGCGCATCCGCCTGTTGTCCGATAAGATCCTCAGTCTGTTTTTGCAGGCCTCTTTTACCCTGTACCGTCCCCCGTCGTTGATGTCCGGAACGGTTCCGTCCGGCATCATCAGCTTGATGTCCAGTTCACAGGCCGCCGCAAGCCTCTCAAGTATCTGCTGCGGCACCGGTACGTCAAAAGCCCTGGCCGTCTCTATCATCCGCTGATAATTTCTCACCACCACATCATGATAGTTTGTAGCCAATTCATACTGAAAACCGTCCGGATAAATCTGACGCTCCAACTCTTCTTCCAGACTCTCATAAGCCTGTTTAAGCCACTCTCCGGCTAAGCGGAACTGGGGATACAAAATCCCGATCTGGGCAAGCCCGTTCATCTCCATGATCAGCCAGTTGCCCGTCATATGGTTCCTGGATAGCCTTCTGCCATGCTCCCACACCGACTTATACCAGTCGATGAGCAGAGCATCCGTAAAAGCCTGGGTATTATAAAAAGTAAAAAGTATGTAAGGCCAGTTCGCCCCCATCCGGATTCCGCATTCAATGGTTCTCCAGCAGTCTGTGGCATATCCCACACAATCCGCCTCCGGCCGCAGGGCCTGCTTTATCCAGGAGGAAATCAGCTCCGCCGCGGTTTTGGCCAGCTTCTCTTCCCCGGTTCTTCTGTACTCGTGGGCCAGAAGCTTAATATCATTATGGCGGCTGAGCTGCCATGTCCACTCCTTATAGCCGTTGTAGGTAGGATTGGCATACCAGTCCACCGTCTTTCCCTTCCCATATTCGCAGGGAACTCCTACCGATATTAGGGTATGGTCACAGATCCTTTTACAGGCATCCTCATCGCTCTCATCCGGAAATTTATAAATATTTTCAGGCATCTCATAAGGAATCTGAAAGAAGCGCTCCGGTTCAAGATACCCTCTGATATAGGCGGCCATCTCTGCGCGCGCGCCGGCAAAATCTCCCTGCCCGACACATTCCTTTACCCTTTCCATCCCTTCAAAATCCAGGTTCAGGCACTCCTCAAAAAATTCCTGATCGCTTAAAAGCGGCCCCCTCTGCCCCTCAATTTTCGGTTCTTTGTTTTTGGATTCCATACTCAATCCTCCGCATGGTCAATGCTGATATGGCCTCCCGACCACACTTTTTTGCCTGACCATTCCTCCTCTGCCCCGCTCCAGAACTCATCCTTCCCAGACAGTCCCAAAGGCAGAAATACGGCGCTGCATAAATACAGACTGCCAATGTTAATATATCCTTCCGCCAGCTCCGGCTGATGTCCGTATACACCGGGCAAAAGCCATCCCTTTTCATCAAACATATCCGGTGCGCTCATTACCCGCCTGATCACTGCCGTCAATCCGCAGCGGACAGAAGCCGGAGATACTCCCTCCTCCAGTTCATGCTGCAAAGCCGCCTGGGAAAGCATCTGGAAGGCTCCGAAACGGTAGCAGATCGAACGCCCCACCACCGGGTAGGAGCCTTCCGGCCCAATCATACGCTCCAATACGGATGCATACCTGGCGGCGTGTGCAATTACCGTTCCGCCCATAGCCTCGATCTCAGGGCTTTTATCCGCAAAGAGCTTCACCAAATCCACATACATAGGCTGAATCACAAAACTGTTGTAATAATCACAGTGAAGCATGGCCCCGTCGCCATAAACCCCGTCCCCCTTATACCATCCTTGGAAAGTTCTCAACGCATAAAGCACCCGCACCAGATCGTAGGGCTCCCCTAATATGTAAAGTCCTGCCTCTACCATGGCGGAAAAGAACAGCCAATTAGAACTTCCGGGCGTGATCTGACGGGAGCTCCGGAAAGCTTCTGCCAGGTTATGGCGTACTTCAGGCGAAAGGCTCCCGGCCAGCGCCTTAGGGGCGCGCACAATCGCATGGGCCAGAAAGGCCGTATCTACAAGGGGCTGTCCGCCTCTGTCAAAGACCATAAAATCCGGAGAGTCCGGGTCGGTGGCCATGGCGATACACTTTATAGCCTTCGCCCTGTATTTTTCCTGTAAGGCCCTCTCCTGTGCCTCCAAATCTTCACTCTCCGCCTCCAGCCAGGGGGCAAGTCCCAGCATTCCTCTGCCAAAAGCCTCAAGGGGCGCGAAATCCGCCCGTTCCTCATGAAGAGAAAGGGGTAAATCCTTCTTTAACTGTCCCTTTTCCAGCGAGTCCAATACCGGGCTTACAATCCTTAAGAGAGCGTCCAACCATTCTTTTCTTACATTTGTCATCTTTCTTTTCTCCTTTCAATTTGAAACAAACTTATCTTCTATTATCGCTCTCTTCTGCAAAAAAATACAGCACATATTTTCTTTCTATGCTGTATGCAAGTTGATGATTATTCAAGATTTATCACAAAACAAATCGACATTTCACTATAAAATTATCTACAATGACAGCAATTCTATTTATTAAATTAGATTTTTATTATACAATATTGACAATAATAATGTAATAACCTATATTATAATAAAACTAACATTTTCTATAATTTACCAGGGAAAGGATACCGAAATTATGATCCAGGCCATCACCGGCGGTTATGAAACCAAACATCCCAGCACTTATCAAATGTCCCGTCCTAACGGGCTTCCACATTATGTTTTACTGATCATACGAACCCATGGGGAATATTATCTGGGGGAGTCCTTCTTTACCGCCAACCCCGGCGATGCCCTCCTGATTCCCCCCGGCCTCCCCTATCATTACGGTAACCCCCAGGGGGAATATGTGGATGACTGGATTCATTTTTCCATAAAGGAGTGCCCTCTCAGAGAGGAGCTTGACCGCCTCTGCGCCACCCCTTTTCCTGTAGGCAATATCGAACTGTATACCTTCTGCATCCGCCAGATACTCTGGGAGCTTTCCTACGGGCATCCGGATTATGCGAAACAAAATATGGACAATCTTTTTCAGCTCCTGTTCAATCACCTGATCGTCGCCTACCAGTCCCGCAACACTCCGGAGGCTTCGCTTCCTTACTACAATGAGCTGCAATTAGTGCGTCTGGAGATCACCAACTCCTTCTCGGAGCCTCATTCCATTGAGGAACATGCCCGGGCCCTCAAGATCAGCAGCTCCTACTTTCAGTATTTATATAAGAAGGTTTTCGGTGTTTCCTTTCGCCATGACCTGATCCTTATGCGGATTGATCACGCCAAATACAATCTCCTCACCAGCGACCTTCCCATCGATCGGATTGCGGAGGCCTGCGGCTATGCCAGCGAGGTGCATTTCTATCGCCAGTTCAAAAAAGTAACCGGCACCAGTCCTGCTAAATTCAGGAAAAGTGCCGGCTTTTAGGGCCTGCTGCAAACCTTCTTTGCATATATTAAGTTGCTTCCGACAGAACTTCAACCTTACAGGAATGTACCTTGGTCTTTCTGTCATAGGCTATTGCGACCCCAAGCACACGGCCGGAGTATCTGGGTGTTTCCCCAAGCTTTCCTTTCAGTTTCAGGGCATATTTCTTTTCTTTGATCTGTACAAGGGCTTCCTCCGGCGTATGGTCAACCTTTAACTCTAAAATAACCGCATCCGCTTTACGATCAGTCTCAGGGTAAAAAATAAAATCCACGTATCCAATCCCTGCTTTGTCTTCCCGCTCTATTCTGTAAAAGTCCCGCGCCGAAAGGTATACCAGATTCACAACCGCCGTCAGTTCCCTCTCGTGATTATAGTCAAGAAGCGGCGCCTCTGTGTTGTGGGCAAATTCAAGTATTTTACACATTTTATCCGTATCGCCTTCCTGCGTGGCTCTCAGCATCTGCGAGGAAGCCCTTGCCAGCCGGTTCACATAGCCAAGGGAGGGTTCCTTCATCAGCACATCGCTGAACTTATCCATCAGTTCCTTATTTGGAATGCTCACACAGCCATTTTCATAACTGAGGAAACCATACACTACCATTGCCGAAAAAATTTCATCCTTCGTCGTGAGATTCATAGAGGTAGCCGCATACTCACGCACCCTTGCCGGAACCGGAATACCGGAAACCATCAAAGCCAGATCATCCCTGACCGCCGCCGTATTATGCTCTATATAGTAAAAAATCTCATCATAGGGCCCGGCACTGGTCCAGTAATTTCCAAGATTATTATTTGTCAGCGCCGCCACCACGGAGCGCGGATTATAGACTCTTCCCCCCTGCTTTGTATGATAACCGTCATACCAGACTCTGAGTCCTTCCCGGGTAACAGCCACATCCTCCCTCCGGGCCGTAAATCTTGCGTATAGTTCATCCACTTCCCGTTCTGTAAACCCGAAGTATTCCCCGTACATTTCCTCTGTAGCCATGGAATATTCAAGAAACATATTCAGCTCCGATCCGCTGGAATACTTCGCAACAGGCAGAATTCCCGTCATATATGCCAGCGAGACATAAGCCTTTCCTTTCAGCAAATTGCTGAGGAAGTCGATATAATCTTTTTTGTCCCTTTCCGTCACAAAGTCCCTGTGAAAAATGTAGTCCCATTCATCCAGGACAAAGAGAAACCTTTTTGACTCATAAGCATGATATACCGCCAAAAGGGCGTCCCACACCGCATCCTCCGGGCTGATACCCGCCTCAGGATATGCCTCCCTTAAATCCCTGATCAGCCTGTCCTCTATCCGGTTAATATACTGCTCATAGCTTTTGCATTTTCTCGGCAGCTCATTAAAGGAAATAAAAATCACATCATGCTTTCCCAAATGCTCCATGCAGGGCTTTGAATCCGCTATCCTCAGTCCGCTAAAAACAGGCCTCGCATTGCATTCCCGGGAAAAGAAAGACGCTATCATATTTGCCATAACCGATTTGCCGAACCGGCGCGGCCTGATAATGCAAATATAGTTGGTTCCCGTATCAATTCTTGCAATCAGTTCCTCCAGCATAGGAGATTTGTCTACAAAATAAGGACTGTTGTATTCCTTCAGATACGCATCATAAGCCGTGACTGTATTCAGGTAATTGCCCATCTGCATCGCCTCCTGTCAATAAGAGTATACCATTCTTTCCTTCCTGCCGCCACTCAAAAGGGAACATCCGGGCCGGTTAATTCGTTACTTGAAAAGAGCCGCAAATTTCTCCATCCCCATTTCTCCCATATCCTGTCCTTCCTCTTTTGCATCCCGGCATCTTACAGACAAGGTACCGGACGCCTGTTCCTTTTCACCCAGGATCACCAGATAGGGAATCCTCTCTCCCCTGGCCTGTCTGATCTTGTACCCCAGCTTTTCATTCCTCTCGTCCATCTCCACCCGGATTCCCTGCGCCTTTAGCTGCCCGGCCACCTGCCGTCCATACTCCAGAAACTTATCCGATACCGGCAAAATCTTCACCTGAACAGGAGAGAGCCACACCGGGAACTTCCCGGCATAATGCTCAATCAGAATGCCAATGAACCGTTCAATTGAGCCAAATATCACCCGGTGAATCATAATCGGACGGTGTTTTTCCCCATCCGCCCCGGTATATTCCGCCTCAAAGCGCTGGGGAAGCTGAAAATCAAGCTGAATCGTCCCGCACTGCCAGGTACGGCCGATGGAATCCTTCAAGTGGAAGTCCAGCTTCGGCCCATAAAAAGCGCCGTCTCCCTCATTCACCGTATAGGGCACTCCCATCTCCCGAATCGCTTTCTCCAGCGCATCTGTGGCCAGCTCCCATTCTTCCTCACTGCCGATGCTGTTCTCCGGTTTGGTGGAAAGCTCCACAAAATATTCAAATCCAAAGGCGGAATAAACCTCATCGATCAGCCTTGCCACCCCTTTGATCTCCTCCGTTACCTGCTCCGGCGTCATGAAAATATGGGCGTCGTCCTGGGTAAAGCACCGAACCCGCATCAGGCCATGGAGCTGCCCTGATTTTTCGTGCCGATGCACCAGCCCCAGCTCCCCGATCCGCATGGGAAGTTCCCGGTAGGAGTGAGATTCCATTTTATAGACCAGCATCCCGCCGGGACAGCTCATGGGCTTCACCGCAAAATCCTTCCCGTCGATCACCGTGGTATACATGTTTTCCCGGTAATGCTCCCAATGCCCGGAAGTCTCCCACAGATTTCTGTCCAGAATAATGGGTGTCGAAACCTCCACATACCCCTCCCTCCCATGGAGCTTCCGCCAGTAATCGATCAGCAGGTTTTTCAGCACCATCCCTTTGGGCAGGAAAAAGGGAAATCCCGGCCCCTCCTCCATCAACGCAAACAGCCCCAGCTCCTTCCCAAGCTTTCTGTGATCGCGCTTTTTGGCCTCCTCCAGCATCTCCAAGTGGGCTTTCAGCCCGGCGCTTTCCGGAAAGGAAACGCCGTAGATCCGGGTAAGCATCTGATTGTGCTCATCCCCCCGCCAGTACGCCCCTGCCACAGAGAGCAGCTTCAAGGCCTTGATCCGGCAGGTATTGTCAATGTGGGGGCCTGCACAGAATTCTACATACTCCCCCTGCCTGTAAAAGCTGATACGCTCTCCCTCCGGAAGTTCCCGTATCATTTCCGCCTTGTAAGGCTCCTTATTCTCAGCCATAAAATCCGCCGCCTCCTGCCTGGAAACCTCATAGACCTCCAGAGGCAGCGCTTCCTTCACGATCTTTTTCATCTCCCTTTCAATGGTTTCCAGATACTCCTCCGAAAAAGGGAAGCCGAACTCAAAATCATAGTAAAATCCGTTTTCCACCGCCGGGCCGATGGCACATTTTGTCTCCGGGTATAAACGCTTCACCGCCTGGGCCAGCACGTGGGCGCTGGTATGCCAAAAGGCCTCCCTTACCTCCTTTTCCTCAAAGCTTCCCTCCATGATCTGACCGTCTTTTTTTAATACTTTCATTTCTCACAGCTCCTTTCTTTTTAACAACAGCCACAAAAAAAGCACCCCAGATACGCGATAAACGCATATCTAAGGGTGCTGATGCACGGTTCCACCTTAATTTTTCACTTCAGATTCCAACAATCCATACCGCCTGCCTCCGGCGGCAATTGCATAAATCCTATCCTTTAACGCAGGCATACGGTAACGCTTAACAGCTTTGGCCTTCGGCATTACAGCTCCGGAAGGGTCTTCAAATACACTCCGCATAAATGGCTTCCACCCAGTGCCACTCTCTCTGGATGCTTCCTGTATCTTACTTTTTCCGTCATTGCTTTTGTCTGATTGAGGGTATGATACCACCTGGGTTGGGGTTTGTCAACTTCTAAAAAATAGTTTTCTATCTGGGCTGAACAGTTACCTTACATACAATACGTTATATTACTTGACAAACCCTTTTCTTTCAGAAAGCTTTTGGCAACTACGAACAGGCAACGCTTACGCAATGAGAATCTTCGCTTTTACAGCATCTGTTTTAACTGATCAATTAAAACAGGTAGTTCTTCAATAACAACATCAGCAATAATACTCCAATTTGTACCATCATAGTCATGAATCAGACGGTGTCTAAGCCCGGCTATCATTGCCCACTGAACTTCATTATGGACTTTTTTATATTCATTGGACAGGTTATAAACATGTTCGCCAATATTATATAATGGCGTTGTAACAAGCCATTGTAAAGGCTTTTCTGTCAATAAATCCGATTTCTTTATCTGATGTTTTTCAATATATTCATATAACTCCGCTGCTTTTTCATATATCTTCCGGATTCGCTGTTGATCCGAATACTTCATGCTACAAACAACCTCTCCCTCATTATCGTATTATAAAAATCACTATCCTTGTTAATTTCATTTATTTCAAAAACATCCACATTCTTTTTTAGCGTTTCACGCAATTCTTCAGCAAGGGCAAAAATCATTGTAAGTTTAAAATTTTCTCCGCCAAACACCAGAAAATCTAAATCGCTGTCTTCATCAGCATCTCCTCTAGCATAAGACCCGAATAAATATATCTCTTTCACTCCGTATTTCCTGACAATCGGCTTTATAAGATTTGCGATGTCTGTTAATGTGAATACATTATTATTCATTCTAACCGCCTTCCTGCTGCTCTTAAATTATTAGGTAAAGTTTCCTTCATACTATTTGAATACAAAAAGGATCGTATGTAAAACTGCTAAATTATAAAATCAATTTTTACATATATATTATAGCGAAAATTAGTCCAAAATACAAGGCTTGCATTTTGAAAATCTATTTGATAAATTTTCTTTAAACATCAATATAAGCCCTCCCTTCCCCTGCAAGGTGAACATCCAAAAATAAAATATCCGGAATACTCTCACCAAAAACGGTACACAAATGTGTCCCGCCTTCTGTCAGACCAGCACAGAAGTATCCCTCCTTGTGGTTCCTGTTTTACGAGAAATCTATCCTATAATTTATACCGGTATGATTATAGTATAAAAGTTCCCCTGGAAAACACAATGGAGCGGTTTTCAAAGAAATTTTCCTGTCAGGAAAAAGTTTGGAAGTAAACTTTCAAGCTGCTTATCTGGTGAAGTATCGCAGATTATAATACAAATATTCTATCCTGTCTCATCGTTCAAACTCCCTCTCATGGGCCTTAAAAAAATCAAAATATGCCCTGACTCCCTCCAGCTTCGTCCATCTCTTCACATCCACAGGCTCCTCATCCATATCGTAAATTTTCGCGCCCCGCATGGACAGAAGAAAAGGCGAATGGGTAGATATGACGAACTGACAATGAAAAAAGCGGGCCGAATCCTCCAGAAATTTTGCCAACTCCTGCTGGCGCAGGGGCGAGAGGCTGTTCTCCGGTTCGTCCAGGAGATAAAGTCCATTCTCCTGTATCTTTTCGGTAAAATACAAATATGCACTCTCCCCGTTGGAGTGCTCCCGGGTGTTGTCCGGCAGGCTTGCCCTCACATACCTGGACTGGGTTTTACTCCTCGCCAGACAAACTTTCTTAAGCTTATCATAATCCTCCAGAGAACGCATACGAAAATTTTTATATTTATTATCCAAATACTCTTCAAAAAGCTCTTCCCTTTTCAGGTCAATCCCTTCATTGAGATTCCTCAGATTCAGGATAAAGTCAAAGACATCATCGCTGGTGATGATCCTGCTTATCTTAGAGATTTCTTTTTCCGTCTCAAAATCACACAGCCCTGTATAATCCTCAAAGAAATTACTTCTGTTATAGAGGCTGTCCCTTTGAAGCCCCAACTTCTCCGCAATGACATTCAATGCCGTGGTCTTCCCCGAGCCGTTCCCGCCATAAAGAATTGTGACCGGCTCAAAATCCAGCATCCTCAGGCCCCGCTTCGACACCACAAAAAACGGATACAGGGTATCATAGCAGGTCTTCTGCAAGCGAAAGGAAAAGTCATATTCCTGCTCAATATGGGGGAAAGAAAAATGCCTTAAATAGATCATTGTATCAGCTCCTTCAACTCCGCCAAAAGCTCCAAGTCGGTTTTCTGTACCTTCAGGTTCGCCGTGACAGGCTTTTCCCCCGGGCGGGTAACCGTGATCTCAATAAGGGTATCTTCCTCTATCGGCCTGGATAATAAAGATTTTGTAAATGCCTCAAACTTGGGATGATTTTTCTTAAACTGTTCCTTAGCGCTCATCAGCTTTATTATGGATGCAGGGTTCATCTTTTTCCTCTCTTCCGCGCGGCGTTTTGCATTTGATTTTAAACCGCACCTTTTCTCCGCAAATATAGTATGATTCTCAGTTTACATGAGTCCGTCCCTGAATACAATATCTTTGCCATAAAATTTCTTGTGAGGCAGCAACCATTACGATATAATTATTGCAATGAGATTTTCAAAAATATTCGGGCAAAAATAAAGGGATATGCTGTAATTGCAATTGGAGGATCAGGGTATGACGATTGAGGAAATTGTACGCGGTGAATCAAAAAATGTTGAGTTCAAAGCTAAACTGCCAAAGGATTCCGCCAAATACATCAAAACCATTATCGCTTTTGCGAATACACAAGGCGGCTCTCTGGTGATCGGAGTCGATGACGCGACGCGAAAAGTGACAGGCGTGGACGATGATTCTGCTTTCCAAATCATGGACAGTATTGCAAACGCTGTCGCAGATTCATGCGTCCCGCAGATTGTACCGAATATAGAGCTACAGACGATCGATGGGCATACTGTCATCCTCGTCACAGTCGCACCAGAACCGAACCGACCCTATTATTTAAAGTCAAAAGGGAAAGAACACGGAACCTACATTCGGCTTGCAGGCACCTCCAGACCGGCATCTTCGGAAAAAATCAAAGAACTGGAGATGGAAGGCTCTCATATTTCCTGGGATGAACTGACCTGTATAGGGTATGAAGTGACGGATACGGAACTGGAAAAACTTTGCAGGGATATTATGCAATATCGAAAAGAATCCGGACTGCCCGTACGAAATGTGACAAGTGCCCAGCTTATTAATTGGAAGCTTTTACGATGTACAGGCGCATCACTTCTTGCATCAAATGCCTATGTTCTTCTTGTATCAGATTATTTCCCCTATTCCAAAACACAGTGCGCCGTGTTTAAGGGAAAAGAGCGGACTGTTTTTCTTGATAAGCGGGAGTTTACAGGTTCTGTCTATGAACAAATTGAAGAGGCAACAACATTTGTTTTGCGGAATATCCGGTTGGGCGCAGTAATTGAAGGCTTGGTCAGAAAGGAATTCTACGAGCTGCCGGTAGAAGCAATTCGCGAAATGATTGTCAATGCACACTGTCATCGTAACCTGACAGATGCTTCCTGCGTACAGGTGGCAGTGTATGATGACCGTTTGGAAGTCACATCGCCGGGTGGACTTTATAACGGGCTCACTTATGAAGAGATTATGAGCGGACATTCAAAACTCAGGAACAGGGCGATCGCTAATATTTTTAATCAAATGGGACTTATTGAAGCATGGGGAACCGGAATACGGCGGATAAAAGAAGCAGCAAAAAGTTATGGCCTTCCAAGTCCGGAAATATTGGTTTATGATGATATGTTCAGAGTGAATCTTTATCGTAACAAAACAGCCGAAAGGCTTTATGATTATTATACATTACTTGAAGAAACTCCACCAGTCATTGGAGAAGCATCGGAGATACATCGGAGAAGCATCGGAGATACATCGGAGAAGCATCGGAGACAATTCAGAACAGATTTGAATGATACGCAGATAAAAATTTTGGAGCTTTTATCTGCAGATGCCTCCCTTTCAGCCGCCAAAATGGCGGGGCAGCTTGGCATAGCAGGCAGGAATGTTGAGGCCAATATCAAAAAACTGAAAGAAAAAGGCATTTTAATCCGTCATGGTTCTCCCAAAAGCGGGTATTGGGAAATCGTAAATGATAAGAAATCATAGGACGATCAGGGCTGTCACACTTGCTGCTTAATCCCCAAAGTGATTGGAAATCACACAAAAACGCGACAGCCCCTTTGGAAAATCCCTGCCTCTACAGCGCCCCATCCTTCTGCACATTATCCGACACCAGCACTCCGGCAAAAAAGGTCAGCGCAAGTCCCTGCCCCCAGCCCTGGATCCACCTTTTGGAAATTCCACGATACCCCTCCGCATCCTTCATTACGGCCGTCCCACCGGAGACATTCAGCACCCTTCCGTCTTTGCTCACATTTTCAAGCAATCCCTAAATTGCCTTATTCAAATAACGGGTATGCAGGGGGTTACCTCTCTCCAGCATAGCGGCCGCAATACCGGCGGATGCGGAAATCTCCTCATAGGATTCTTCATCATCCAATACGGTTCGCCAGAGCCCTTTTTCGGTCTGTACCGTTTTCAGCGCCGAGAGTTGTTCGTTGAGGGAGCCTACCACGTCCATATACTTGGGATAAAGGTAGCACTGGGGAAGAATGCTCCCCACTTTGGACATAGTATAAGCCGCCCAGGCATTGGCCCGCCCCCAGTAAATGCCCGACATATGATCTTTCGTAATGTTGTTGTAGCCGTGGTAATAAAAACCGCTTTCCGGATCCTGAAGATAATTGATATGCCAGTACCACTGGTTCAAGGCATCCTCCACCATTTCCTCATCCTTGCTGATTACTCCCACACGGAGCAAAAACAGCGCCGCCATAAAAAGGGTGTCCGCCCAGGCCTGCTCCGGGAAATCATTGTCCGCCGACACGGTATGCTGCAATACACTGTCCCCGAAACGCAGCGCATCCCTGCGCAGATATTCTGCTTTACTGATCGCCAGCTTCCAGTACCTCTCTTCCCCGGTTGCCTGGTACAGGGTGATCAGACAGTGCCCCATGGCGCAGGAATTTACCGTCCACACCTGTGGCAAGCCAAGGTCGATCAGCTCATCCACCCTGTCCCTTAAAAGCTTTAAATATTTCTCGTTTCCGGTTTTCTCATAGGCCTCGCTGATTCCGTAGTAAGCCACCCCGCAGGGCCAGTCCCAGGCCAGATCCATTTTCATGGTGCGCTCTGCAATACGATCGATGACCTCCGTGATCTGCTCTTTGTCAAAATTCAGTTTCATTTGTACTCTCCCTTTCTACACCAAACTCTTCACCTTATTATATATTTCCAACCCATTCTTCCTTCCAAAATGTTTCAAAGAATTCAAATACAAAACCTTATGCTCTTTTTTGCCCTCTACTAACAGCATAATTTCATCAATCAACTGCTCATGCCCTGTTCCCTCAAAAGTGCTTTCCAACTCTCTGCGCATTCTGATTTTTTCCTCATACTTCCGGTATTCCGTTTCAAGATTGATTTCCTTAAGCTTCTTTTGTATTGTCATTCTTCTTTCGCTGTTTTCATTGGCAGAAACAATACTTTGTTCTATATCGGGCCTTAAAATAATTTTCCTGGGCACAGGTACACAGGATCTCCAATAATCCTGCACGGCGCGGAATCCTTTGTCATTACTTACAATTGCAATCGTTCCCTCAAACCCCTGCCCGTACACCTCCCCGATTCTGGACGCAATATAAAAATCCAATGCATTTTTACCTGTGTTCACCAGACGGCATACTTCCATCCCACAGCCGGATGCCAGCAGTTCCTGCATTCTGCCAAAGGTAATCTGAACGCACGCCTTACTGTAAAATATGGTCACCTGATCCGCCGCCGTCAGATATTCCGCGCCCTGCAGTCCTGCGCTTCTTGTATTTTCCAGATCAATCATAAAATGCAGCATAGATTATCCCCTTTTCAAAAGTACTGATTATTGCCTGTAATCAGAGGATAATTTATTTTCGATTCATTGTCACTGGACGGCTTGTCCAATCCTCACTTTTTCTTCCGTATTGAGAAAATAGAGAACGCCGCTGTACTTTTCCTGTTCACAGAGCCTGACCACAATCTCCCTCATCCGGGTATCCAGCCTGTGATAGCACACCCTTTTTTCCCAGGGAAGCCCCTGGATATATTCCCTCTGCCGCCTGTCAAGCAATTCCATGACACTGGCAAAACAATCCGAGTCTTGTTCCAGCCCAAGACCAAAGCTGCAGGAGCAATAAGACTTGTCCTCTCCGTTTTCCGCACATTTTTCCGCAAGGAATGCCGCAAGGCGCCTGCCTTTGCTCTGACTTTCGCCGTCCTCCTTTATAAAAAGGCGTTCCCTCCACAAAACCGGCTTTTGAGCGCCTCCCGCTTCCGCCACCCGCCGAAAGCTGGTTCTGCCATACGGATCGCGCTCCTCCACATAAACGGCCTTTTCCCGCTGCTTTCCGCTTCCGGGTTCCTCCAAAAGTATGACCCCTGTATCCAGCAGCCGCTCCCACACCTGCCTGCGCACTCTCTCACGGGGCGTGGGGAAAGTAAGCTGTTTCGTGATCTGATCTACGGTGTAGCCCAGATCTGTCAGATGGCGGATAGCTCCCCCGCTGGCGGCCTCGTGGGTAAAGTTGGCTAATGCGTTTTTAAAGTAATCGGGCTGTGACATATCCCGCTCCCCTCTCTTTCCTTTCTCTCCCGGAACGCTTTCCACTGTGTCTCAAAAAAATAATCCGGCTCCGGTATGGACCGCACCTCTCTCCAGCTCACCTGACATTCCTGATTACACAGACTGACCTCCTGAACCATCCCTTTCAGTTTTCCTTCATCCAGTCTGCAGCAATATAAATCCGGCATCTTTTCTCCCGGCTTTCTTCCGTCCGGGCAGGTGTACAGGGCAGAGCCTCTGCTTCCTCCTCCTTTCCGGGCATAGTCCAGCATAGCGGATAAATATACCTGTTGTGAAAGCAGCATATCATACAAATGAAAAAACATTCCTGCCTGACGGAAATCGGAAATACGAACAAGCTCTCTGAAATGATCCAGCTCTTCCTTTACCTCGCCAAGCGCCTGCGCAAGGCCCTCCTCACCTCGAATCATTCCGCCCGCCCTGCTCATCCGAAAAGCCGCCCTTTTCCAAATTTCACCTAAGTTGGAACCTCCCTCTGAGAGAGAAACCCATTCTGTCCGCCGCAAGGCAGACTGCCTGCAAGCTTCCCTGTTTTCCTTCTCATCGGAACTGTTCTCCCGATTTTTCCTCTCCCCATAAACAATATGCTCTGCCGCCCGAAGCGCTCCCACCTGGCCGGCATTCAGTGCGCTTCCTCCCGGCCGAGTTACCCCATGGCTTCCGCAGACCTCCCCTACCGCGTAAATTCCTTTTATATTGGTCTGCCAATGGGAATCTGTTGAAAGACCTCCGTTATTGTGCTGTGCGCAGATGGCAACCTCCAACGTCTCCCGCCTCAGATCTACCCCATGCTCCCGATAAAAAAGCACTGCCGGTTCATTCATATGAACTAACCGCTCAATGGGAGTGCCAAAACAGGCTCCGGCGCAGGAAAGATATTCATAAGCTTCCGGCATAAGCTGATCAAAAGCGATTTCCTCTTCTCCCGGATTATGCAGAAAATCCAGAAAGACACGCCGCTTCCTGAGAACGGTTTCCTGATAAACCAGAAGGTCAATCACGGAGGAGCCGCCGTAAACCTTATTGGAATCAAACGGCCATTGATAGCCCTTGAGAAAAATCAGCGACTGCATTTCGGCCGGATTCCGAAAATAGTCCAATAAAAACTCTCTTTCCTCCCTCCCCTGACGATCAGTGGAAACGATACGGGGCAGGCACTGCATATAGGTTCCGCTCACATTCCATCTGGGTCTTAAGGAAGCCATTCCAAACTGCCATTCCGTAAGATTTTTTCCTCTTATCCCTGCCTCAAAAGCAATTCCGCTACTGCCAAGCTGGGAAGCCGGATATACGCTGTCATGATACATGGCTGCCGGTCCGCCGGTTGCAAGCACAACATTTTCACACCAGATCATGACAAATTCACAGCATGCTGTTTTTTCCGTATCCAGACAGAGTATTCCATACACTTTTTCCTCTTTTACAAGAAGCTTTATTAGCTGCATATGATCCATGATCGGGATCTGACGCAGGAGAGCCTCCCGCTCCAGGCATTCCACCATAATCTTTGAGGTATAGGGCCCCGCGCTGGAAGCCCTTTTTCCCCTGTCATGATCCGTTTTATATCCCACATATTCTCCATATTCATTGTCCGGAAAAGGTACCCCCAATTCCGTCAGATGATAAAAGCATTTCGCGGACAGGGCCGCTTCGCACAATGCCAAATCTCCATCCACACATTGCCCCTGAAATAAGTCCTCTGCCATAGCTCTGACCGAATCGGCTTCTTTCCCGGCAAGAGAAAGCTTATAATAAGTCTGCTTATCCGAACCGGTATTCCTGGAAGTTCCTGCTTCCACATTTTCTGATATAATAGCCAGATCGTGTTCCCCATATTGATGAAGCCGCACAGCCGCATGGTATCCGGCGGCTCCCGTTCCCACAACGACCGTATGTATTTCGCTTTCTCTCAACGACATCGCGCCGCCCTCCCTGTCCTTTCACCAAAGCCAATGACTTTTCGCAGAGGCAATCCCCTTTCACAGACCCGACAGTCTCCCTGTTTTCTCTATAAGCGCCGGATATGGAAGCCCCCGTCAACATCCAGACAGCTTCCGGTGGTATACAAAATCTGATCGGAGCAAAACACGCTCACCGCATTGGCCACATCCTCCGGCGTTCCCCAGCGCTTTAGGGGGAATACCCCGTTTTCGATCATGGCATCATACTTTTCCTTCACCTTACTGGTCATGTCGGTCGCAATCACTCCCGGTCTGATCTCATGAACCAGGATTCCCTCCGGCGCAAGCCTGTCCGCAAAAAGCCGGGTGATCATGGCCAGCCCTGCCTTGGAAATACAGTACTCCCCTCTGGTCGTGGAAGATACCTCCGCAGAGCAGGAACCGATATTCACAATGGTGCCTCTTTTTTTCCAAATCCAATCCTGCCTGAGCATCTGCCTTGCAACCAACTGGGTCAGGAACAGGGCGCCCTTTGTGTTGATTTCCATCACCCGGTCAAAGCTTTCCTCGCTCATTTCCAGAATGTCTCTCCGCTCTAAGGGCGCCACTGCGGCGTTATTTACCAGCACATCCACTCTCCCAAAGCGCCCAAGAGCCGCTTCCAGAAGCCGCTCGCGGTCCCCGGCCTTCTCAATGCTTCCCTGAACATAATGCCAGGGAATCCCCATCTCTGTCAGCTTTTCAAGGGCGTCGGCATATCTCTCCTGTTCCCCGGTGGCCAGCAGCACCACCTGATAGTCATCCTGCCCCAGCCGTTTTGCTATGGCATATCCGATTCCGCGGCTTGCGCCTGTGACAATGGCTGTTTTCCTCATCACTGTCTGTTCTCCTCCTGATATTCCCTGTAATATTTCAGATAAACGTCCGTATCCCTCACGACACATCCCGCAGGCTTTCCTGCCCGGATGAGATCCCCGCATTTTCCACAGGCAACACAGGTCTTTTGGGCATCCATTCTCCCCGTTTCCATGATCTGTTTCGGAAATGCCGGGTTCGCGAAAGCCATCCGCCCAAACAGCATATTATCACACAGCCCTTCCTCTATGGCCCCTGCCGCATACAAATCGGAATACTGACGCAGATAGGATGGCCCGGAAGCGGAAATAAACATATCCGGTATCGCCCTCTTCACCTCCCCTATGCCGCGGATCATCCTTGCAACGCCGTATAAGGGATGTTCCTGCGGAATATATTTCCCGCCGTCAAAGGGACGGGTGACATGGGTATTCACATAGGGATTTCCCATAGTCAGATTCACCATGGGCATCCCGTATTTTTCATGGAGAATGCGCATCAGACGGATTGGCTCTTCCATATCCGGCTCTGCGCCATTGCCTTCCCTGACCCCAAAACCATAAGGGTAGGCATAACCGTCATATATACTGATTCTGGATGTCACCAGAAAACCGCTGTCCTCATGGGCTTTTGCCGAAGCGATCCCGTTTCTCAAAAGGCGCGTGCGGTTCTCAAAATCCCCTCCGTAAAGCCCCGGCCGCTCATAGGCAGAGAGCAGCTCCGCCAGCAGATAGCCGTGACACGCTTTCACATCCACCGCATCAAATCCTGCCTGCTTCGCCAGAAAGGCAGCTTCCCCAAACTTCTCCTCCAGTCCCTTTAAATATTCATCCGAAACAATACAGCTATCATCCGCTGCCCGCAGCTTTTCGTATTCCGGATGACGGTAAGCGATCATCGGCGCCGGACGCCCCTGGGGATTGGAATAGCGGCCGCTGTGATTGGCCTGCATCACCAGATAGGGCGCAAATCCACCTGCCCTGATCCCGGCTTCCTTCACTGCCGCCGTAAGTTTCTTATAGTCTTCCAGGTTCTCTTTGGTCAGCATGAGCTGATGTGCACTGGAACGCCCCTCCGGCACGATGGAAATAGCCTCGAACCAGATCATCGCGCTTTGTCCTTCGGCCTCCCTCACATACCTGCGCAGCGTCAGCTCCGAGGGCGCACCGTCAGGCAGAGCGTCCGCCCCTTCCATAGGGGCGATTCCCATGCGGTTCTTCAAGGTGACATTCCCAAAGCGCCCCTGCTTCCTTAGCGCCTCCGTATTCTCCGCAAAGGGAAGATGGACTTTCAGTTCCTTTGCTTTCGCCTTAATTTCATCCGGATTTTTGTAGGTGAATCTTTCGTGCTTCATAGTTTTTCCTTTCATGGCTTTCGCTCTTTTTACCAATTATAACAGATTTCCAGTCTCTTTACATTCCTCTTTGGTTAAATTTCACTCTCCCGCAGCATCGTTACGCGGGGCTCCTGTGCCCAGCATATATCCGCTTCATAGGGCAAGTTCCCCCTTTCCCAGCATTGGTTCAATGCCTCTCCTAATCCCTTACAGGTATACTGACAGGTATTTTCATCATAGCAGACAAACTCCTCCGGAAATTCCGGCGTTTCGGGAAAACTTTCTGCCAGAGCACAGACACATTTTAAATGAGGCAAAGCGGTCTCCGGTATGCAGGGCAGGGCGGCATTCTCCAAAACTGCGTCTGCCATACAGGAAAGTTTTCGCATGTTATCTTCACTGGGCGCTCCGTATAAAATGCTTCTTCCGTCAGCCAGCGTTCCTGTCATAATTTCCCGTCCCGCTTCATACCGGAGTGTTACCGTTCCCAACTCTCCCTCAATGATAAATTCCGGACTGCGCTCCTGTTCCTGAGGAACTGCATGGGTTGCATAGAATAACAGTTCCGCATCATCTGCCGTGAAAATACGCAATGCACAGGTATCGAACATTTCAATAGGATTGGCTCTATATACTTCCGCCTCGATTTTAACCGGCTCAGAGCTTCGTTCCATCTCTTTTCCGGTCAAAAACAGCATATTATGAAGGTAATGGGCTGCGGCATTAGAGGCCACGCTGTCCAGGATCCATTCCCCGGTTTCCAGACGGCGTTTTCCCGCCCATCCGGTTCCCCGCCGATAGTAATTCAGGGTTCGCGGGAAAAAGACAAGGGTTCGAAAACGACGAATTTTCCCGTACAGTCCCTTTTTAATATCCTGTTTTAACTGCAGAATCGATTTATTAAAAGACCATTGAAATCCAATCGCCAGTCTGCGTCCCACCCTGTCCCGGACTGCCATCATAGCTTTCGCATCCGCAAGCGTTGCACAGATTGGTTTTTCACACAGCACATCGCTGCCATGCTCCATACAATATTGTGTCTGGGATGCATGCAGATAAATTGGGGTCACAATAAATGCCAGTTGTGCGGCCTTTTCCCGATAAAACTCTTCCACCGTATGATAAACCGGCACGCCACAGCGTATAAGCTCCCTTCCGGACTCACTTTGACCGGCATAGGGGTCTACCGCTCCCACAATTTCAAACCGACCGGTATTAGGCCCATGCAGCAGTTCTTTCACATAAAGACCCGCATAACCGCCGGTTCCCACCATTAACACAGATACCTTCTTCCTGTTTTCCATATTCTCCAGTTGCTTATCCATCCTACACCTTCTCCAAAATCTCTTCTAATCTGCACTTTTCGTATGCCTACCCCTTCACTGCGCCGATCATAACGCCCTTTTCAAAATATTTCTGGATAAAGGGGTAAATACATAATACCGGTACTGTAGACACGATTATTACGGCAAATTTAATCTGATCCGCATATTCCTGTGCAAAAGCGCCTTCTCCCGCACCCGTGGTTCCTGCCATAGCCTGATTGGAAATCAAGATATTGCGCAGTATCGTCTGCAGCGGCTGATACTCATCCTTATTCAGATAAAGCAATGCCGTAAAAAAATCATTCCAATGGCCCACCGCATAATACAAAGTGATGACTGAAATCACCGCCTTTGAAAGCGGAAGTACGATTGATGTAAAATATTTAAAGTGAGAACAGCCATCCAACTCTGCGGCCTCCTGTAATTCCGCCGGAATAGAATTTTCAAAAAATGTTCTGGTAATGATCACATTATAAACACTCACAGCACCCATGATCACCATTGTAAAAGGTGAATTTATAAGGTGAAGAGACTTGACAAGCATATAGGTGGGCACCATTCCTCCGCCAAAATACATGGTTATCACAAAGAGCGTCATAATAAACCGGCGTGCTCGAAACCTGCTCTGCGCCAGCACATAGGCAGCCGGCAGCGTCACCGCCAAATTCAGCAGCGTTCCGCCCACAGTGTAAAAAATCGTATTTCTATATCCGCGCCAGATTTCGAATCTTTCCAATATTTTCTGATACCCATAAAAATTGATTCCTTTGGGCAGTAGAATCACCTGCCCCTGGTTTACCAATGTGGAACTGCTAAAAGAAGCAATCACAATAAAGTACATAGGATAAAGTACCAGAAGAAGCGCTGACAGGGCGATAATCATCACGCAAATATTGTAAATCCTGTCTGAAAGGCCTGATTTCATTTTCATTTTTCTTCTCATAGTCCGTCCCCCTTACATCAGGCTAATATCTGCAGTCTTTTTCGATATCCAATTAGCCATCATCAGAAATGCAAAATTGATAATGGTATTAAATAGTCCTACTGCCGATCCAAAGCTGAACTGCCCCGATTGAACACCTATATTAAATACATAAGTTGAAATTACCTCGGACACGGAAAGATTCAAGTCATTCTGCATCAGAAATACCTTCTCAAATCCCACGCTCAAAATACGCCCCATATTCATAATCAGTAAGATGACTATTGTCGGCACAAGCGCCGGAAGCTCCACATGAATGACCTGCTGCCAACGGCTTGCACCGTCCACTCTGGCCGCATCGTAGAGCTGACCATCCACCGCAGATAATGCGGCAATAAAAATAATACTGTTCCATCCCGCGGACTGCCAGACTCCGGATAAAACATAGACCGGTACAAAAGCGCCGGGTGTCCCCAGTAAATTAACGCTCCTCGGTATCAAATGTAAATCTTTCAGCAAGCCGCTGATCACCCCGGTGGTAGGAGATAGCAGAATCTGTAAAATAGCAACCATTACTACCGTGGAAATGAAATAGGGCATATATACCGCTGTCTGAACTACCCGTTTCAGCTTATTTTGCCGCAGAGAATTAATAACGATCGCCAGCAGAATAGGGATCGGGAATCCGCACACCAATGTAAAAAACGAAATAACAAATGTATTTTTCATGGTTGTCCCAAACATTGGGCTTTCAAAGTATTGTATAAAATATTTTAAGCCTACCCAGTCTCCCCCTGTCAGTCCTTTGGAAAAATCATATTTCCTGAATGCCAGTTGAATTCCATACATGGGTCCATAGCAGAATATAAGAATATATGCCAGAGCCGGCAAAATCATCACCCAAAGCTGCCACTCCTTTTTTAAAAGAACTCTCCTCTTTCTCTTCATTACGCACCTCCATGACTCTATGTCTTAATAAAAGCCGGGAAAACATTTTTAAGGAGTTTTCCCGGCTCTGTACCCGCATATTATTTTGTGGATTCTATATATCTCTCATATGCCGCCTGCCTGATTTCAAGATTCTGAGTCAAACCAATATCATATACCGACTTTACATAATCGTCCCACTCCGCTTCAATATCCTTTGAGGAATCTGTCAGCCATGCTGCATAGGTCTGATCCACGATATTTGAAATATTCGCCTGCGTCATTGCCCGGTCAGAGTTTTCATCTGTCGTATAGGTTATGAACTTAGATGGATAAGTCTCGCATTTTTCCTCCATCATATCAAGGGTAGGGTCAAGAGGCTCCCGCTCTTTAAGCAGCCGCTTCATGTCTTCGCCCATAGTAAGCCTGTCTTTCATATCATCCGGAATATAGAAAGGGCTGTAATCTGCAAAGGAACTTGTCCATTTCCAGACACCGGGATCAATGCTGGGATCTGCCGGAGGCAATACCGTATATGTGCCGTCTCCATTGTCCTGAATACAATTATCAACCTCGTTCATTCCTCCGAACAAAACCTGGATCCCCACTTCCTCCGCATAGAAAGCATCGATAAACTTCACCGCCTCCGCTTTATTTTTGCAGTTAGCGCTCAAAACTACAGTGGCAGGACTTACCGCATTATTATCGTAGTAATATCCCCAGTATACCTCACTTTCGTCAGAATCCGCATGAGGTTTCAGCGCCGGAAGAGAGACGTACTGGTCAGCCACGACTGTTCCGAATCTGTCTCCGCTTTCCCATCCCAGCGTAACTCCAACTTTCGCTGTCGTACCCTCGCCGCGGGCCAAAGCCTGAAATTTGGAGTAATCCTGTGTGATCACCTCTTCATTGATCAGTCCCTCTCCGTACAGTCTCTGCAGCCAGATCATAAATTCCTTATACCTCTCGTCCACACGGAAATTTTTTACCGTGCCGTTTTCTACAAAAAATCCCTCGCTCTCATTCATCAGGGGCACGCCAAAGGCAGCCAGCAAAAATGTTGGAAACCCGTTGAAGTCCAGCGGTATTTCATCTGTCGGATCTCCATTGCCATTCGGATCTCCGTCCCTGAATGCAATCAAAACCTCTTCCAGCTCATCCATTGTTGCAGGCTGCTCCAGTCCCAGATTATCCAGCCAGGTCTGGTTAATATACAGCACACGATTTGTCCTGGGCCAAAGGCTCCGGTAGTTGGGAATTCCGTAGATCGCTCCGTTTTCATCACTGCAAAGCGTCCGAAGCTCCGGATGATCCTCAAACATTTTGGAAACATTCGGCATGTCCCCCGCATCTATGAAAGGCGCCAGATTTTCAAACAGACCGTTATAGGTCGCAAAATCAGTTGTGCTTGTGGCTTTCACTAAAATATCCGGTATATCGCCGCCGGCAAACATAACACTTTTCTTTTGATCCCAGTCAGCGGAAATCTGCTGCCACTCCACGTCAACCCCATTTTCCTCCTCCAGAATATTCAGCCATTCCATCTCATTTACGTCCTTTGTCAGGCTGTGTTTGGAAATCAGAGCCGTAAGCTTTACTTTTTCTCCCGTTTTCGCGTCTTGCGTATTTTGTGCAGAACTATCTTCTGATGCGGCTGAATCTGCGGACTCTGAGGTATCTGCTTTTTCACCGTCGGCAGCGTTTCCGCACCCTGCCAGGCTGCCGGCCATCATACATCCTGTCATAAGCATTGCTAACCATTTTTTTAACTTCATGTTACTTTCTCCCTTCTCTGTGCATTATAGTGCTCTTTCATCACCCTGATGTCATTATATTGAAAAAGGATACCGGTAAAAATTGCTCTGATTTTGTTTTTTGTGTCATTTTTTCTCTAATGCTTTTCCCTCCATGCAGTCGGCGTAATTCCGGTTTCTTCTTTAAAAACCCTGGCAAAGCGCCTGGCATCCTCAAATCCTACTTCTCTGGATATTTCATTGATATTCATGTCCAGATTGCCCAAAAGCTTTTTACTTTTATCGATTCTGAAATTTTTCAGATAGCTGCTGAAATTTTCCCCCGTATATTCTTTAAAGGTAGCCGAAAACATGGAATAATTCATGGAAACATGATTAGATACCTCCGCCATGTCAATGGGTTTTCTGTAATTCTGCCGGATATAATCCACCGCACGCTGCATCTTATATTTACTCTGGCTGGTCAGCACAGCTTCTTCGCCGGCCCCTTCCGGCTCCCGATTTTCTTCTCCTTTGCTTCTGAAAAGCTCCTCTACATGCCAGAGGACTTTGCTAAGCTCCTCCCTGTCAACAGGTTTTAAGACATAATCCACCGCCCGCAGCTTCATCATCTCTTTTACATATTCAAACTCTGCATAACCGCTAATTGCAACTATAAAAGGCTGATTTTCCGGTTCGGTTTTCTCGCTGATCCATTTTGACAGCTCCAGGCCGCTCATAAATGGCATCTTAATATCCGTCAATACAAGATCATAGCTTTCCTTTTCCAGACACAAAACGGCTTCTCTCCCGTTGCGGCACTCCACGATTTCCGAATAGGGAATTCCGCTGTTTTCTATCATTACATAAATGCCATAGCGAATCATTTTTTCATCTTCCACAAGCAATATTTTTCTCATATTTGCTCCAATCTGCATACTTCGATACGCGTATCAATCAGGACAGGAAAATTTTTCATCCTTCCCCCATACCGATTTCCAAAACCACCTTTGTGTAGCACCCTTCTTTTGCATAAATCTCTACCCCATACTGCTCGCCATACATAAGCTGTATTCTCTCATGGATGTTATGCAATCCAATTCTTTCTTTTGAGTCTTTCTCCTCAGGACCTCCCTGAATGCCGGCACGCACCCTTTCCAGCGTCCTTTCATTCATCCCTTTTCCCATATCAGTCATTTCAATAAATGCGCATTCCTCTTTTACATATGCTTTCAAATAGATCGCGGTGTCTTCTGCCAGCTCATCCAGTCCATGTACGATAGAATTTTCGGCAATCGGCTGCAAGATTACCTTCGGCACCTTCAGACTCCTTACAGCTTCTTCAATGTTCTCACTTAAATGGATATAATAATCATATCTGATATTACAGAGTTTCAAATAGCTTTCCAGGTAGGAAATTTCTTCCTGCAGTGATACCGAGTGAGAATCGACCTGCAAATTATACCGAAACATCCTGCCGAGTGCCAATAATGCATCAGAAACATTGTAAATTCCTTTTACCTCTGCCATCATCTTTATGGAATCCAACACATTATACAGAAAATGAGAATCTATCTGTTTCTCCAGACTTTTTAGCTGAGCTTCTTTCACCATGACCTCCCGGTGAATACTGATTTCCATCAACTGCTTTACTCTGGTCAGCATTTTATTATATTCTTTTGCCACATCATTGATTTCCACCTGTTCCAGTTCCGGAATCTTCACATCCAGATTTCCTTCCTCCACCTCCCTGATACATTCCGTAAATACGCTGAAATCCCGTAACAGATGATTGACAATTCTGTTAACAGCCCTGATCAGAATAGCCAATAACAATACTTCCAGAAACAGGATAATAACAATTTCCTCTACCATTAATAAATACTGGTCACGGATATAAGTGAGCTGCATCAGGAGGATACCGCTATCCTCGTTTTTTATCACCGACAGTATTATCGGTGTATGATGCCACCATCCCTGGTAAGTCTGGATTCCCTGCTCTTCATATCCTGTCAGGGACTCGATTCCCATAAGTTTCGCCAACTCCGTCTCTGTAATACAGCCAAGCTCATCTCTTTCCTCAACTCCACGGATCTCACTCTCAGAATCAACTAAAAAAGTATCCTTCTCCTCTTTATTTTCAAATATTCCCGGGACAATCGCATCCATCGGCAATACAATCTCCAGAATTCCTTTCAGATCACTGGTAATCCGCAGTGGAAGAACAAAGGACGCCATATTATTTCCCACAGAAAGATCCGGAAAAACTTCCTGCGAAGATCCCTCTGTAACATTCATATACCAGGCGCCGCTATAGGTAAGCGAATCTCTGCTTTCATACCATGCATTAACTTTTGCCCTGTCCATATTATATAAATAGGGGGAATATTCCCGAAGATTCGGATAGTCCAGATAAATCCGTGTATATTTTACCTGAGTAATGCCGGTGATAACTCTCAGTGTTGAGAGTGTATGTTCACGAAAAATATACCGATTATATGCCCCCAACGTATTATCGATTGCATTCTTCCCTATTTCTGTCATAAAAGAAGTGTCTGACCAGACTGTCTGCGCTGTCAGCTCCACTGTATCCATCATATAATTCATATCCTGAAACTTATTCTGAAGTTCCTCATATGCCTGCTTTCGAATGTTTCCGACCCGATTCCTGTAAATGAATGAAAGGGAAATACTCGCCAGGCAAACCAGCGGAATCATAGAAAAGGCCAGAATAGACAGACTCACTTTTTTATGCAGTGTCTGTTTCTCATATAAGTGCTTTAAGTTCATCATTATTTCCCTTTCCTTCATTCCTAATGAAATTCTTTCTATTTCTTTATCACGGCTCTTTACCTATTTTATCGAATACAAAAACCTGCCGCAAGACAGGTTTTTGTATTCATAGCTTATCTTCAATCAATCTTCAAAATCAGCTTAAGCACCCTCAAAGCGCAGGCATCCATTTCTTTCCTGGTAAGGCAGCCCTTCTCCAAAGCATCCAAAAGCCGCTCCGGATAGCCGCAGCCCATCTTGATGTCGTTCCCTGCCTTTACCTCTTTGTAGTGCTCGCCGCAGGTCCACCAGTCCGTGGTGATACAGCCGTCAAATCCCCATTCCCCGCGCAGAATGCCTTCCAGCAGGTCGGCGTTCTCCGAAGCCCTGTGCCCGTTGATAATGTTGTAAGAGGTCATGATCGACCAGGGCTTTGCCTCGCGCACAATGATCTCAAAGGCTTTCAGGTAAATTTCCCTTGCGGCCCGCTCCGATACTCTGGAATCGCTGTTCTTGCGGTTGGTCTCCTTATTATTCAGTGCAAAGTGCTTTACGGTTGCGCCGATATGGTTGGCCTGAATCCCGCGCACCATTGCGCTTGCCAGCTTGCCCGCCAGGTAAGGATCCTCCGAATAGTATTCAAAATTCCTGCCGCACAGAGGGCTTCTGTGGATATTCACTGCCGGGGTCAGCCACACGGCAATGTTGTTTTCTTTCACCTCAGCGCCTCCTGCCAGGCCTACCGCCTCCACGATCTCCGGGTTCCAGCTACAGGCCAGCAGCGTAGAGCACGGCCAGCAGGTGGTGGTCACGCCGCACTCCGGGGCAATCCGAAGTCCCGCCGGGCCGTCCGCCGTCATGACAGAAGGAACTCCGTACTCCGGCAGATTGCCGTAGCCAAAAGTATTTGCCACCCCTGTGTTGGGCTGGCCTCCCAGAAGCTGGGCCGTCTCCTCATCCGTAAGCTGAGCCAGAAACTCCTCCGGGGTGAGCTTTCCTTCCGCCACTTCCTTAAAGATATGCGCGCCCTTTTTGTAGGGCTCCCTCCAAAGCTGGTACCTGTCCCTTGGGCGGACGGCAGGAACATATCCTTCCATCATATCCTCCGGCATCCGCTCCAGTTCATTGGCATTGGGGTCGTTCCCCTCCCTCTGGGGCACTTCCTCATAGCTGCCGTCTGAGAGCATTCGCCTGGGCAGCTCGGACGGGGTCAGCCTGCTCTCAAGCTGCTCTGTCACCGTATCCCCTTTTACCTGATACACATAATCCAGGCGGACGGTATCCCGAACCGAAGTCCCCACATGGAAAAAATAATCTCCCTTTTCAAGCACATAAGCCGCCTTCTGAACCTTCCCCGTATCGTCATAAGACGCCATATCCCGGATTTCGAAAGATAAATACAGACGCTGGCTCTCCCCGGGCCTTAAGCTTCTTGTCTTTGCAAAGGCAATAAGCTGCCTCTTCGGCTTCCCAAGCCTGCCCTGAGGCGCTTCAAAATAAACCTGAACCACTTCCTTGCCATCCCGGCTTCCGGTATTGGTTATCTCCACCTGAATCCGAACCTGTCCCTCCTTTTCCTCCGCAGAGAGAACATCCGTCTGAAAGGTGGTGTAGGAAAGGCCAAAGCCAAAGGGATAATTTACCTTCTGATCCGCTCCCGGCACCGTCTCGAAATAACGGTAGCCCACATAAATGTCCTCGGTGTAATTCACATAATCCCTGGACTCATGGAAATCACCGGTGGAAGGATAATCCTCCAGAGTCTGTGCAAAGGTATCCGAAAGCTTACCGGAAGGATTGCCCTTTCCTGCCAGCAGCTCTGCCGCCGCCAGGCCGCCTTCCATTCCGCCCTGCCAGGCCATCAGCACCGCTCCTATGGCATCCTCCCGCACAAACCAGGAAGTATCCACCATGCCGCCTACATTCATCACCACCACTACTCTGGGGAAATTCTTCTTTACCGTTTCTACCATCGCCGCTTCCTGCGCTGAAAGACAGAAATCCCCGTTGGCAAAAATTTTTGAGGAGCGCACCGCCATATCCAGCTCGCCCTCTCCCATGTTTTTGTTGTCTGTGTCAACAATGCTCTTCCGATCCCATCCTTCGCCAGAGAAACGGCAGATCGAAATGACAGCCGTGTCGGCGTAAGCCTTTGCCTCATCCAAAAGCTCCCGCGGCACTTCGGGTTCAATGGTCATCCCCGGAATGCTGCCCTGTGCATACTGCCGCTCTACGTCCTTTCGGTAATAATCGCACAGGGGTTCAAAAATGCTGACCACATCCTTCTGCATTTTCAATCCCTCATACAGATTGCGGATATAGGCCACCGTAACATCCCCGCTTCCGCCGCCGCCCTTCACATAGTCAAAGGCAGCCTTGCCGAACAAAGCGACTCTCGTTCCCTTTTTCAACGGCAGGATGTCTCCCCGGTTTTTCAAAAGCACCATGCCTTCCTTTGCCGCTTCCTTTGACAGCCCGATATGCCCTAAGGAGCCTGTCAGTCTTTCCCCGTTTTCCCCCAGAGGAAGATTGGGCTGGAACTTCACACGTGTCCATTTTTCCATACAGTATAACCCTCCTGTTTTTTAATACTATTGTATCGGTTTCTCCCGCCCGGGACAATCCTGTTTTTGACCGGCTTATAGGTCAATATTGACAGAAAAATTCTATTTCACACCATCTTCATCTAAAATTCATACCCCTGTGTTAAAATAAATAAAAACAAACCTCCATTCGCCGCCCTGCGGCGCTCTGGCCGGAAGAAATGAGGATCTATGCGGATTTTATTTTTAGAGGACGAACCCACCATACGGGAGGTCTTAACCGAATATATGAAAATGCAGAATTATGAGGTGGAATGCGCCGGGGACGGAGAAGCGGCCCTCGCACTTTTAAAAAGCCGTCCCTTTGATATGGCAGTCCTGGACATTATGGTTCCCAAGGTCAGCGGACTCAAAGTGCTGGCTTATATCAAGGAAAACCTGCCGGAACTGGCAGTGATCATGCTCACCGCTCTTGATGATGAAATGACCCAGGTTCAGGCCTTTAATCTCTATGCGGACGATTACGTAATCAAACCTGTATCCCCCGTCATTTTACTCAAAAGAATGGAAACGATCCTGCGGCGTGTGAAAAAAACGGAACTCCACAAAGAAAGGGGGCTTGTTCTCCATGAACGCTCCTATCAGGCCTTTTATGACGGAAATCCCTTATCCCTCACCTTAAGCGAATTTCTGCTTTTGCAGGTCCTAAAAAAGGAGCCGGGCCGGGCCTTTACCCGGGAACAGCTTATCCTGCGGATCTTTAACGAGGATTATGTGGGAAACGACAGGATCATTGACGCCCATGTGAAAAACCTGCGCAAAAAGCTTCCCGGCAATTATATTAAAACCGTGGTCGGAATCGGCTATCAATATCAGGAAAGCGAAGCCTGAAATCTGGGCCGCACCGCATCGGAATCCTCAATCTGATTTGAAAGGAGCATTGTGATCATTATGGGGTTATCCAAAAAAACATTTTTTTACAGTATCCTGCTCGCAGCGGTTATGACAGTCTTTATTACCGGCTATTTTGTATTTATGCTTCCTTCTTTGTATGTAAGCTATGTCATGAGAAGCAACCTGGAGTCGGTGACTGAGATCCATAAAGGTTATATGGAAGACAAAAGCTACGACAATCTGACCGTCAAGAATCCCTCCTCCACCTATTCCCTGGAAATTCCCCGTGAGGGAAACAGACTCTTTGTATCAGGAAAATTTTTTCGTCTGACAATCGATATACAGGACGAAGAATTGCAGTCCTGCTTTGGGCAGATCAGGGACATGGCAGGCAGCATGGAGCCCGACAGCATACAGGCGCCCGACAACAGCGCTCAGAAAACCGGTGATAAGTCTTTGAATGGCGCGAAAGTTCTGAGGGAGGAAGATTTTGCCGCCCTTTGGAATTTGTTAAAAGAAAAGCTGACAGGGGCAGGGAATGATCCTCTGGCCTTTGAGTTAGAGCCAAAGGGGAATCAGGGTGTTTACCAGAAAGAATACTCCCGCATCCATACTAGCTCCGATGGATTCGCAGTTTTCGAGGCAGGGGTTGCGGACAGCGAATACAGCTACACCACATATGTGGCCTTCTCCGCCTCGAAGGACGCCTTCCTCATTACGGTGCTCCCCACCATGACTCCCCAGATGGAAGAAATCCGGCCCATTGTGGCGGAAAGCTTGCCCATGATTGTAGCCGTAGTCTTTCTGCTGGTTCTGCTTGCCTCCCGCTTCTTTTCGGGGCAGATCGTCAATCCGATCATCCGCCTGTCGGGGCAGGCAGCCTCCGCTGCAATTTTCTCTCCGCAGGAGGGCGCTCTTTCAGATGAAGCCGCACCTGGCGCTCCCGTCTTTGACACGGGCCGCAGGGACGAAATCGGAGTCCTGAGTCATACCTTGAGCCGGCTCTACGAAAGACTTTACGGCAGCTACATGGCACTGGCGGAAAAAAATAAAATTCTGGAGGAAGAAAACCTCCGGCAGGAAGTTTTTTTGCGGGCCACCTCTCACCAGCTCAAAACCCCTATTGCTGCCGCGCTCCTTCTGGTGGAAGGCATGAAAGGCAGAGTCGGCAAGTACAAGGATACGAACCTCTGGCTTCCCGAGGTAAAAAAACAGCTTTTGTCCATGCGCAAAATCGTGGAGGATGTTTTGTCCCTGAACTATCACACAGCGCAAATGCAGCCGGAAGCCGTGGCACTTGATATTCTGCTTCAGGAACTGCTGCATTCCTATGCCGTCCAGATCGAAAACAAAAGCCTCAAGGTAAATCTCACCGGAGCCGGCGCTGCCTGGGGGGATCCTGAAATCCTGAAGAAGATTCTGGATAATCTGCTCTCCAATGCCATTCAGTACACTCCCCCGGGAGAAAGGATTGAAATCGCCATAAGACAGGAGCCCTCCTTATGCACGGCAGAGCTCTCTGTTATAAACTATGGAATCACTGTTTCGGAAGAACTGCTGCCTAATCTCTTTGACCCCTTTGTCACCAGCAGTGAAACGAAAACCGGAAAAGGCCTGGGGCTGTATGTAGCGGCCTATTACAGCCGGCTCTGCGGTATGAAGCTGACCGTTAAAAACGGCGCAAACTGTGTCTGCGCCCTCTTGGAATATACTGTAAAAATCCCGAATATGGGTTGAAAGGAGATTTCTCAAATGCTGCTTACCATTCATCAGTTACAGGTAAAATACGGGCAACAGGCCGCCCTTCAAATCACCGGTCCCATTTCCTTTGAAAAGGGCGAACGGGTAGGAGTCATCGGCTCCAACGGAGCAGGGAAAACCACCCTGGTTAAAGCGCTCTTAGGGCTGGTTCCTTATCAGGGTACGATTTCCACTGCGCTTTCTCCGGATCAGATGGCGGTGCATATGCAGTTTAATGAATATGTCTCCACCATGCCCATTAAATACATCATGGAAACAATCCTGAATACCAAAATCCGCAAAAATAAAGAACTCCAGGAGCTGATCGATTTTTTCGATTTCGGCCCCTGTCTCTCCAAAAGATTCAGCGCCCTCTCGGGCGGGCAAAAACAAAAGTTCACCATCATCATGGTCATGTTCCAGAACGCAGAGCTGACCTTTTATGATGAGGTTACCTCCGGCCTGGATTTTGAGACCCGTCAAAAGCTGACGGAAAAGCTTAACGCCTGGTATCGGGACAAAAAAGATACCCTGCTGATCGTGTCCCACTATTACGAGGAGCTTGAGCAGCTTGCCGATCAACTCCTTATTCTGGATAAAGGCAGCGTAGTGGCATATGGAAAAAAGGAAGAGCTTTTTCGTACCTACTGCGGCAAGGTAGTCTATATCCTGGATAACACTGCCAGGAACCGAGCTCTCTTTGCAGGCCTCTCCACCCTGAAAGCTCCCGACCACCTGATTGCCTTATCCTGCAGCGACCGTAAAACAGAAGAGCGGATCATGTCCCTCCTTTTAGACAACAATGTGAATTTCAAGAGAAGCAACTCGGATATCGAGATTATGTATATCAATGCCAGAGAAC
Organism: uncultured Lachnospiraceae bacterium; assembly: GCA_910579425.1. Taxonomy (GTDB): domain Bacteria; phylum Bacillota; class Clostridia; order Lachnospirales; family Lachnospiraceae; genus Suilimivivens. The sequence goes on from CAJTVL010000030.1 coordinate 40,090, forward strand.
GGTTTTACTCCAAATATTCCGCTTAAAAAATCTACAGAAACGAGGTTCGGATTATGAAAAAGAAATGCAGACTAAACCTGATTATCTATGAACTCAGAAATATCAACGGCAACCTTATGCCCCACTTTTTCGGCATCGTCTTTCCCAATGTAATGACATTTTTGCTGGCAAGAGTGGTGGGGAGCCAGATGCCTGCGGGGATGCAGCGGGAGGCGGCCACTTCCGTCATGCTGACCATGTCGCTTGTCATGCCCATGTCCACCATGCTCCTTGGCTATGGCTGTCTGTACTCTACGGAAATTGAAAGAGGGATTCCTTCCAGAATCCACCTCTTCGGCATTCACCCCGCCAGCGAAATTACGGCCAAGATCATTGCCGAACTTATTTTCCTGACCATTACCTTTCTTATTTTCGGCATTTTTCAGGTGACAGTCATGGATGTGCAGCGCCCCGCATTTTTCTCGCTGGTATGCCTTATCGTTTCCCTGTACCTGCTGGGAATCATTTTGCTTGTCATCTCCCATTCCATCGCCGCCATGTGCAAAAAGTTCAGTCTCACCTTCGGCATCACTATGGCTCTTTATTTTGCCTTCATGATTCTCACAGGTATGATGGGAATCCGGACAAACCAACTGCCCAAACCAATGCAGGCTGTTGCCCGCACCCTTCCCATGACCTACATCAGCAGCGACTTTATAGACTTCTGGCAGGGCGGCTCTTATAACTTTATGCCTCTGCTTCAATCCTTCCTCTTTTTCGGGTCCGCGGCTGGGATTTTGTTTCTGATTTCTTCCCAGTGGAAGCGTAAGTCATCTGCCGCCGGACTCTAATACTTTTTTCGATTTCTCTATAAGCTTCTTATAAATATATTCTACCATCCAGGGCTCTTTGGGCACACAAAGAGCCTCCTCAAAGGTAAACCATTTCACCCCCTGGTTTTCATCCTTATTTACAACCAGCGCTTCCCTTTCATCCGCCTCTGCCAGATAAGTGAGATTAAAATGCAGATGGCTGGGCACATAGACTCCCCGCTTTACGTGTCCGTTCACAATCAGTGTTTCCAGGCTGAGAATCTCCCTGCTCAGCAGAGAAGCATTTGCAACTCCTGTCTCTTCCGTAAGCTCCCGAATGGCCACCCTGCACAAATCCTCATCCCCATCTGCATGACCGCCAATCCACGACCAGGAATCATAGATATTGTGATACACCATCAGGGTTTTGGTGTGTTCCCGGTTGAGCGTCCAGATCGAAGCCGAAAAGTGAGCTACTTCGTCCGACCGCTCCAGATAATTGGCGTTATGCTCCATATAACGGAGCATCTGCTTCTGGTCCCGCTCCTCCTGTTCGTTCCAGGGCCGATAGCTTCTGATTTCCTGAATTAAACTCATGCCTTTCCTTCTCCTTTGTTTGTCCCAAAGCATTTTCAAACACGCTCTAACAGTCCCACCGGCATTTTTTTATGTCAACATGGGATTCATCCTTCAGCGGAACCTTTTCCTGACGCAGCAGATACCCCTGCTCCTTCCATCCGGGGACCAGCCGCCCTGTATGGTTGACTACCCTGTGGCACGGATACTTCCCATAAAATTCCGCCATACTGAGAACCTTCCCTACCAGCCTTGCATTTTTGTCCCTGCCGATCAGCCGTGCAATCTGTCCATAAGTGGCAACACACCCCTCGGGAATTTCCTCCACCACGGAAAGTATTTCATAGATAAGCCCTTCGTCCAAAATATGTCTCCTGTCTTTCCCTTATCTCTTCTGTATCTTCCGCTCAAACATCTGTCCCATCAGCCCCCAGCAGTTCCCTCTGCTTCTTTTTGCTCAGCCCGCCAAGTACAAGCCGGTAGGATTTTTCCAACAAATCCTTTAACAGCTCATCCGGCACCTGCCCGTCCGGCTTCACGGAATTCCAATGCATTTTATTCATATAATATCCCGGAACAATATCCTCATACTGCTGCCTGAGGAAATCTCCCTCCGCCGGCTCCAGCTTCAGGGTAATATAATAGGGCACGTCTTTTTCGTCCAGACAGACTGCAGCAAACATTTTCCCGCCAATCTGGTAACGGATCCAGTTCCAGTCCTTCTGCAGATCCTTTGTCACTCCCGCTTTGCCAAGCAGGTATTCGTCAATCCATGGGTATTTCATAATTCCTTTCCTCCACATACACTTCTGCATCCTCCGGCCGCAGCTCCCTTACTTCAATTTCCATTATTCAGTGTCCTCCCTCATGCTTCGTTCCTATATCTTACCACATCATCGTTTATCTTTCTATAAAGTACCATAAGAAATACACCGCCAATATTACATTGCGGGCAGTTGGCAAATATTTTATAATTATAGTAAACGGCAAATTACTTTGTCATTTGCTATAGATACATAAACCGGATTCGCAGAGGTATGGATATGTTGAATGAAAAGGCATTACTTGAATTTGTTGAGCCGTATTATATAGGTAAAGATATTATGCACAATATGTGGCATATTGAACTGGTCAATAAAATGGTCAATAAAATTTTATCTGTTAGCAGTTACAAAGTTGATGAAAAATGTCTGACACTGGCAGCTTATTTTCATGGGTTTATTTACAGCGCTGAGGATAAAATCAGAGAATGGATGTTGGCACAAAATTTTGATGAGGAAATGATTTCGAAAACAATTAATGTAGCCTGGGAGTCTCAAAGAAGTGAAATTCCTGAAACTATTGAGGGAAAGATTTTACATGATGCTCATATTTTAGAAGGTGGAAAAACTTATTTAATAGTGAAAACATTGATTACAGGTTCTGTCAGAGGGCAGTCTTTACTCGATACCCTGAATTACATGGAAAAAAATGTATTAGACAAAAATAATTGCTATTTACCCGAAACAATTCCTTTATGTGAAGAAATGAACAGGTACGCAAATAGCTTCTATGAAGAATTACTAGAAGGGATCCGTTAAGTTGCGATTCACGGAGGAACCCCATGCCGGCAACCCATGGCTCCAATTTATTTTAAAGTATTTCTCCCAAAGCCGGCTCAACCATTTTGACATAATAAGCTTTTCCGTATATATACGCAATAAAATTTGACCTGTTGATTGCACCTGTTTTTCGTAAATGGCTTTCAACACCATATTTTTTGCAATAGTAAATCTCTTGTCTTAATTTTCTTTTATAGGAATTTTGAATCTTTACTCCATTTGTCAAATTAAGACCCATAAGCAGTTTCTGATCATTCTCTGTAAATAATTTTGTCTTTCCGGCATTGATTATAAATTTATGGTTCGATAAAAGTTTTTCAACTTCGTCCTTTAACCATATTAGATCATCGTAATCCGAGGAAAACATCAAATCATCTGCATATCTTGTATATTGAATTTTTTATCTTTTAATAAATTCAATATCTGAAAATCTACATTTTGAAAAACCAGATTTGACAGCCAAGGACTGCTTGGCGCTCCAAGAGGCAGGTATCTTTTTGTCAAATTTTCTCCCGTCAACACAAACGCGGTCATATAACCGCATTTTCTAGCTTACGCAAATTTATCAAATACCTTCGCCATTTTCCATACTCCCCCAAGCATCTACAAATTATTTTATTCAATATATCAAGCCCCCTGTCACCGCCTCTGCTATAATAAGTTCATATCAAAACCTGCGCAAACTGTAAGGAATCCTCCTTACGCAGGATGGCCATCCTGATTTTTTACGGTACCAGAAAGGGGCAAAACTTATGCAGCATATGGAGCTTTTATTAGCGGCGCTTGAATATATTGAAATCCATCTGTGCGATGAAATCCGGACTGAGGATATTGCCGCCGCCTGTTTTTGCTCCAAATCCACCCTTGAAAAACTGTTTCGCAGGGTACATAACATCTCCGTCCACGAGTACATCATCCGCAGAAGGATGATGCTGGCCGCCAGGAAATTATCCGGGCAGCCGGAAACATCAATTCTTGCTATTGCTCTGGAATACGGCTATAGTACCCACGAATCCTTCGCGCATGCATTTGAACAAATATGGAACTGTAAACCCTCCGAATTTCGCAGGACTAAATTTGCGGAGTTATTCCCGAGGCTTACGGCTCCTCCCATGAAAGGAGACGATTACATTATGCACAGAAAGCATGTAGATATTAGCTAGCAAATTATATGATTTATTTCAGGAGAGAAAGGACTGCTTTTTCGTCCTGTGCGACATTAAACAAATGATCTCAATCAATGAAATATCCTATAAAGCCGGAGATCTGGCTATTCTGGAACAAATGCGGCGCATGACATCTGCCGCTGGGGAGAAAAACATCGTATTCCGCATCGGAGGCGATGAATTCTGTATTTTGACGGCCAGCAATGAAATTTCCTATGCGCAGCGGATCGCAGACCGCATCCGCCGCATGGACGGTCAGACATTTTTATACGAGGATCAGGAAATTCCCTTAGTCCTCCACGTGGCCGTTGCAAATATACAGGAATGCCATCGCTATGAGGACGTATTCGCAGGCCTGCACAAGGCGCTCCGGGCAGGAAAAAGCAGTTGATACTGCGGCAGCTGAGGGGGCTTTTGACCATCGGCCCCCTTTACTCCCGCTCCATGTACCAACTGTATCCGGTAAAAATCACCGTCCTTCTTTCCCCATGAAAAAGCGGTTCCACGGACTGTTCAAACCATTCACGCACCGCCCGAACACTTCTGCTTCCGCCTTCAATCTTTGCATTCACATTCGACTGAATCATCATAAATGTGGTAAAGGCCTCCTGATCAAATTCATATTCCATTTCATATTGAATCTGATCTATCATCCGAAAGCCGCACCGTGCCGCATCCTCCTTTGTCCAGACGGCTTCGTTCCGAAAGGGCCTGGGAAATTCCTTCAAATAACAATCATGCCACCAGGCGGTGTACGCAGGGCAGTCCTTCATCCTGTCAGAGATGCAAAAATCATAGACTAAAAGATAACCGTTTTCCACCATCTTTTTGCCCAACCCTGTTAAAAATCGGTCTTTCTCTACCCACTGAACAACGCCGGCGGCCGTAACCACCTCAAACCTTACAGGGAAATCCGGCAATTCCTCCGCCCTGCTTACTATAAAATCATACCCCTCTTCTCCCTTGTACAGCTCTTTTGCAGCAGCAATCATTTCTCCGGAAATATCGGTTCCCGTCACATGACGGCAGATCATTTTCAACGCCTTCGACGAAAGCCCCGCGCCGCACCCAATATCCAGTCCGTTACAAAAGTTCCGGAAGGCGACATCCCTGTGGAACCGCTCTATGACCTGCTTATGTAAAAAAGGCCGTTTTTTATACCCCTGCGCAATTCTCTGAAAATCAAAATCCCTGGCATCCATCAAAGCATCCTCCTCAAGTAAATTGGCAATGAGGACAACAAATTCTCCACTTTGGGCCGCCGGTAAACCATGGACTCTATCCGGGCGGCTGTTCCGGCGGCAATTCTTTTCGACGGTTTTCAGCCACAAAAGCATGCCATGACTTATCATGTATGTTTTTCCGGCCTGATCATCACAGGCGGCCCTGTCATAATACTCCCTGATTTTCCTGTGGTCGGAAGCTTCATGCAATACAGGGGTACTCTCAGACTGAATGCGGCAATGCTTTCCCGCATCAGCAGCTTTTTTTTCTGCTTCGGTAGCGTTCGATCGTCCGCCTGCTGAGCGTCAGCCCCCTTTCCTTCTGCAGGCGGAGCCTTATTTCCTCAGAACTTGCTTTTGGATGGTCATCAATGAAGAACCGGTATTCCACCGTCAGCTTATGTGCCTGCCTTGGGCCGCTTTTACCTGGAACCAAAGCCTGTACCCCATTTTTTTCATAAGCCTCCTTGATTTTATAAAAAGAAGCCCTTGAAAATCCATAGGAAGAAGCCAGTTCGGTGATATTGCGGTGTGGGCTTTCCGATGCTTCACGGAGCATTTCGTATTTTACCTGGATGATATCCATTGGGTCATAAAATCCACCAGTGAGAAATTTTTCTGCCGTAACCTTGCCATGACTTCTATTATAAGTACCATTGGCTTTTAAAATATCTTCTTTTGACAAGGGAACCACCTCCGTTTTATGTTAACAGGATACCATAAGAGAAGAGAAATGTCTATATAACATGTCGCGAATATAAATACAATTTCACATAATATACTGAATTGATTAGTAAATATGCGACATAATTAAATAGACATAACGACATAATTAGATAGACACTCAAACATTCAACTGTAATATACTGTATGCTTCCGCCAGGGCATCCAGTGGGAAATATTCTTTAGGGGCTGCTTCTGGCTCCATATTTTGGCATGAAGTTTTATCCATGTAATCCGTATATGAAACAGGAATAGAGATGATATGATTGTCAGTCTCACTGAAACAGGATAAGAAAAGGGAATTTCTTCTGATATACTGTTTTAGGACAACATATTCCGTTCCATAAAAATCCAGGAACCGATTCGTTATTTTAATGCGGATATTGTTTGATAAGGTTGCAGTATAGAGGGTTTGCGAAAGCAAACAACCTGAAACCATACGATTACTTTGAGTATCTGCTCACTGAAATACCAAAGCATCTGGATGATACTGACCGGGGCTTTCTGGATGACCTGCTCCCCTGGTCACCAAACCTGCCTGCGAACTGCCGGAAGGCCGGTAGAGATGAAGTGAAATAAGACTGGAGCAAATCTGTTTCTATCATATAAGTTTGCTCCAGCTTTGTATAGGTACGCACTATCTACCGTTTACCTTGTTTCTCTTATCGAGAAAAGCAAGCAACCTGGATTCTCGGAGTTAACATGACGAGATTGGTACCTTCACTCCGAGAGCCTCATATATTTTTGCCTGCTTATTGAGAAGTTCTCCAATCCTTAAGGAATGGTTTGCATCTTCAAAGCACTCAATCACATCAAGCTCGTCAAGCAACTGATGCAGAGTGTAGTTTTTATATAAATCTGATTTTTTCATCTTATGGTCAAGATGAGATATCAGAATCAATGCAACAAACTCTGTAAAGATTTTTCCATCAAGACCTTTTTCAGATGACACCAGAAGCCTCCGCATATTAAGTCGTTCTTTCAGATTACCAAAGGCTTAAGGACCGCAAGGTAGCGGTCTGCGCACTGGATCGTCCAGTTCGCCATGTTCTGTCTGGATATGTGCAGTCCACAGCGCTCAAACTCCTGCTCCTGCCGGTAAAGCGGGACGGCATTGACATATTTGGCGTTCATTACCGCTGCCCCCAGCGAAGGGGAAACAAGGCTTCCCCTTAATAAGGTCTGCGGATGCGGCGCTTTGATGACCCCTTCCGTTTCTTTCCCGGCATATACCTTGACATGGTGTTCCTCCACCTCGATTTTCGCCGGGGTAAAGCTGTACCTGCGGTATACTTCATCCGGGAGCTGTTTCCAGCCATCTTTTCCAAATTTATCTTCCAGTTCCTCATCCGTCATGGAATGTTCCACCACAACTACTGGAACCCCTTCCAGATCTTCTTCCCGTTTCCCCTGCTTTTTCTTCGGTTTTGTGCGGGAAACACTTTCCGCCTCATCCTGTGTATTTTCCTCTTCAGTGACAGCTTCAGATTCGTTAAAGAATACGATCTTCCCATCCACTTCCATAAAGGAAACCTGGCTTTCGACCTCATGTTTTTCCGATGACATGCCAAACCGGTGCCGTTTTAGATCCGCCATCTATTCCAAAACAAGCTGGAGCGTATGGTCGATATTTTCAAGCTGCTTCTGCTGCGACAGGAACAGCCGGATAAGCGTTTCCCTGTCAAGGCTGTTCAGTTGTTCTTCCGTATATTTTGAGGCCAT
>CAJTVL010000031.1 GCA_910579425.1 uncultured Lachnospiraceae bacterium
GCGGACAAACGGTTTTCAAGACCGCCTCGTTATGACCACTTCGATACCTCTCCATGTCGTGCGCCTCTCACCAGCGCATTGACTATTCTAGCAAATGAATTTAATGCTGTCAACACTTTTTTTATAAATTTTACCAAGAATTTTTTTACGTGATTTTTCTGCCCTTTTGCTGGGCTTTCTCCATCTTTTTTCGGACGGTAAGCATCTTTTGGTCTATTCTGTAAATTGTTCTGGCACAATCCTTTAAGTCTCTGCTGAATCTGTTTGCCGCGTGATCTTCCCGGAATCGTTCATCTTCATTCTTATAAATAAAGTGATGTTCCACCGCCGCCCAGAAGTTCATTGCCTGGGTCCTGATCTGGATCTCGGCCTTCTTCTTTTCTTTTCCCTCCGACGGAGCAAGGACGATGATATGAAGGCTCTGGTAGCCGCTGGCTTTGGGCTTTTTCACGTAATCCTTGATCCTGACCACTTCCAGATTTTCTCTCTTTATAATGATTTCTGCCAGTCTGTATACGTCATCCAAGAAACTGCAGACCACTCTTATCCCGGCAATATCCCCCAGACAGGCAGGGGCATTCTCCCATTCCACCGCCTGGTTTTTCTTAAGAAGCTTTTTTAAACAGCTCTCCGGCGTTTTTATCCTGTATGTAATTTGACTGATGAAAGCCCTCCCCAGCTTTCGGGAATACTCTTCATTTATTTCTTCAAGCTCCTGCCTGATATTTTCACAGACGATCCTGTAAGGCCTGCGGAACTCTTCCTCGCCTATTTGATACAAAAAATCCTGATATGTCTCTTCCACTGTACCCATAATCCTGATATCCCTTTCCCTTAATCTTTGAAACAGTCTGCCAACTGTTCCATACCCCGAATATCATTATTATGCGTTATGTATTTAAAATATGCATATCCTATGAAAACAGGTTAAGTCAACTGTCTCCCGAGGCTTTCCTCCTGACCTTTTATCTTCCGGTTATTCTGAGCCTCAAGAAGTTTTCTGCCGTGTCAATATCTTCCGGCGTCGTTATTTTTATATTTTCGTAAGCTCCCTCGATCAGCTTTACCTTATGCCCGGTCATCGTCTCTACCACCATAGCGTCATCCGTGATCATCAAGCCGGAGCTTTTCAGTTCCTCCTCCCTTTCGATCAGACTCGCATACGCCTTCTTTATTAATGGCGCTGCAAAGGTCTGGGGGGTCTGTACCAGCCATGTCAGATTCCGGTTGGGAGTGGATGCAATGTTTCCCTCTTCATCTGCGATTTTAATGGTATCCTTTACAGGCATACCTACTACACAGGCCTTGTGCTTCCTGACACCGCAAAGAGCTCTTTCTATGATCTCTTCGGTCACCAGAGGCCGTGCCCCGTCATGGATAAATACATAATCGCAGTCTGACGTTTGTTTCAGGCCGATCGCTACGGAATGGTATCTTTCTTTTCCGCCTTCCACAATACGGCGTACTTTTTTAAAGCCATATTTCTCCACAATTTCCTTTTGGCAGTAGGCAGTGTCTCCGGGAGAGACTACAAGAAAAATCTCCTGCACCTGACTCTCTTCAAAGGCCCGCAGGGAATAATAAATAACCGGCTTGCCTCCGATCTGCATATATTGCTTTTTGGTCTCGCTTCCCATCCGGCTGCCGCTGCCTGCCGCAAGGACAATGGCCGCTGAGCGCTCCTGTCTTACCGCTTTCATGGAACCTCCTGTTTTTCTGTATTTATCAGCGCTCTCCTAATTTTAAATTAGGTACGGCATTTAAATCAAAGCCGTGGCGCACCCCTTTTTGGTATTCATAGTAAGCTGCGGCGCCGATCATTGCCGCATTATCCGTGCAGTACACGGGGGAGGGGCAATAAAAAGCAACCCCCTTTTCCCGGCAGGCCTCCACAAATGCCTCCCGCAAGCCACTGTTGGAGGCAACGCCCCCTGCAATGGCAAACTTAGGACACTTATAAGCGCTAAGCGCTTCCATAGAATGTCCCACCAGTACGTCAATCACTGCCTTCTGAAAGGAAGCCGCCACATCCGCCGTACAAATCTCCTCCCCTTTCATCTTACAGGAGTTCAGATAATTCAGCACTGCCGATTTCATCCCACTGAAGCTGAAATCGTAAGCGGCATTTTCTATTTTGGCACGGGGAAAGAAAACCGCATCCGGATTTCCCTGCTTTGAAACCCTGTCTATTTTGGGGCCTCCGGGATAGCCAAGTCCGATGGCCCGGGCCACCTTGTCAAAAGCCTCTCCCGCCGCATCATCTCTGGCCCTGCCAATAATTTCGTATTCTCCGTAATCCTTCACCATCACAAGATGGGAATGTCCCCCGGATACCACCAGGCTTAAAAAAGGCGGTTCCAACTCCCTATGTTCAATATAATTGGCGCTGATATGCCCTTCAATATGATGGATCCCTACCAGCGGGATCCCGGACGCAAAGCTGATGGCTTTGGCGGCAGACACCCCTACAAGAAGAGCCCCTACCAGTCCCGGGCCATAAGTCACCGCAATGGCGTTCATATCCGAAAGCGTTTTTGCCGCATCGACCAGGGCCTTTTCAATCACCTGATTTATTTTTTCTATGTGCTTGCGGGAGGCAATTTCCGGCACCACGCCGCCATACTCCGTGTGCAGGGCAATCTGGGAGTAAATCACATTGGAGAGCACTTCCCTTCCGTTTTTTACCACTGCGGCCGCCGTCTCGTCACAGGAGCTTTCAATTGCCAGTATATAAACGTCCTTTTCCATCATTTTTCATCCTTTTCTACCGGCTGCCAGCCGTAGATCTTCCAATGGCCGTCCTCATCCCTTCGCAGAAGAAAGACCTCCTCATTGCTTTCAATATAAGTACCTTTTCGCAGGGAAAAATTGCAGTAAAGCTTTGCCCACTTGTGGCCGTCCCGGGAAAACTCCTCCACATCCACGCTGGAAGAAGGGCTGTAGCTGGAAATTACAATCTCCTCCTCCTTGAAGGTATTAATATCCCATTTCAAATCGTCCAGATATTGCTGCTGGGTTTTGTTGGCAATGAGCTCCTCGTCATAAAGCTTTTGCGCCTGCAAAGCCAGTTGTTCAAACTCCTCGTCAGAATAAGTTTCCCCTATCATACACTGAACCAGCTCTCCGAAATATTTTACCACTTCACGGGGGGTAGGGGGGTAGTTGTTGTCCAGGTTCCGCATCAAGACTTCCTGCACCACCGTGGCCTTAACCGTTTCTTCCTTGCTCCTGTCCTCTCTTTTATTGGTCAGATAGTAGTAATAGCCGCCCACCAGGCCGATCAAAATGACTCCTATAATTAACCCTTTTATCATGCCGCTTTTCTTGTTCATTTGGCTTCCTCCTCGGTTATTCTACCGTGTCCTCAAATACCAGCTCTATGGTTTTTCCGTCCTTACAGGTTTCCGCCCCCGGAAAGATCTTCCTTGTTTCAGGCAGATATTCCTCCGGCCGGTTTAAGGAAGGGCTGTAATGGGTCAGCCACAGTCTTTCTGCCTTTGCCCTTCTTGCCAGCTCCGCCGCCTCATAAAAAGTCATATGCTTGTTTTCTTTCGCCTTTGCCTTTTTATCCTGTTCTCCGTACATGCCCTCACAGATAAAAAGATCCGAGCCTTCCGCATGCCTTACAATGCTCTCCGTAGGCCTGGTATCCGTACAGTAGGTTACTTTAAGCCCCTTCCGGGCAGGACCCAATACCATTTCCGGCTTAAGGACTGCTCCATCTGTTTCAATGGTTTCTCCCTTCTGCAGGCGGTTCCAGTATTTTTTTTCGATTCCGAGGGAAACTGCCTTCTCCACCTGAAACCTGCCGATCCGTTCAACGGAAATACTGTAGCCGTAGCATGGCACATTGTGGTTTACCTTAAAAGCCTCTATATTAAAGCCGTCAAAATGTATCACATGCTCCGCCTCATTTAATTCCAGACAGTCAATGACAAAAGGCAGTTCCGGCGCAATAATGCGCAGGGATGCCACCACCTTGGCAAGCCCCTTTGGCCCCACCAAAAGCAGCGGCTCTGTCCGCTCTGCATTCCCCATAGTGAGAAGCATTCCCGGCAGTCCGCTGATATGGTCTGCGTGAAAGTGGGTGAAGCAGATTACGTCGATTGGTTTCGGGCTCCAGCCCTTTTCCTTCATGGCAATCTGCGTTCCTTCCCCACAGTCAATCAATATACTTTGTCCGTTATATCTGGCCATCATAGATGTGAGCCATCGGTATGGGAGAGGCATCATTCCGCCTGTACCCAATAAACAAATGTCTAACATATCTCCTCCTGAATGCCCAGGCTCTGCCTTTTCCGATTCATCCGCGCTTCAGGAGGTTCTTATAACAAAAACAACAGGGCAGCCCATGTGGTTACAAGAATCACAACAGTTCGCTGATTTCTTCCTCCTCTGCCGGAATGGCAAAACCTTCTATCATTTTATCGTAACATTCCTCGCACAAATCAAAGGAATGCCTTTTCCCGTCCTTATTGCTGAAATATCCGAATGCAGTCTCTGCGTGGAAGCACCCCTCCATCAAAATTCCGTTTTGAACCTTAAGCTCCTTTTTGCACTGATTACATACGACCGATTTTAATTCGTTTTTCTCGGTATTTAAAAATTTCCGCATATTCTTATCCTCCCTTTGTATTCTCCCCTGAGAAAATGCAGAAAATAAGACCGGATGCTTCTGCTTATTTCCTTACAGCTCCCAACTATCATTATACATAAAAGAGCGCGCAAGAATAGTGGTAATTCTTCCATGCGGTTCCTATCTTTTCCACATAATCAGGGCATCCTCCACAGGCCTTTCGTAAAACCCGGGCCGTACCCCCTCCCCCTTAAATCCAAGGCTTTCATAAAGCCTGATCGCCGGCGTATTGCTAAGACGCACTTCAAGGGTGCAGACGGTAATGTTCCGGCCGGCAGCTTTTTTCAGCATATGCCGCATCATTTGCTTTCCGATTCCCTGATTCCTGTAAGCGGCATCCACCACCACATTGGTGATCTCTCCCTCGCCCGCTATATTTCTGATACCGCAGCAGCCTACAATCTTTCCGTTTAACTCCGCCACATAATAATTGGCGTAATCCGCTTCCACCATTTCCAAAAAATCTCGGGACGACCATGGCATGGAAAAAGCTTCGCTCTCCAGCCTGCTTGCCGCCTCCACATCTGCCGCCTCCATCTCTCTGATCCGTGTCCTCTTCTCCCTCTCTGCCTGGGAGGGTCTTAAATATTCCGGCGCGTGATCTCTGGCGGCAATCCCTTTTCCTTCTTTTAAATATTGCATGGCCAACGGCGCAAAAGCCGCTGCCCGCTGCCGGTTCATATGGGCGGGCGCAAAGCCATAGGGAAGCTTCATGAGCTCCTTGAGCCTGTTTGAAAATACCGGCACGCCGTCCCCCAGAAAAATCACTTCCCTGCCCAGTTCATTGCATTTCGCCGCGATTTCATCTATGGAAACGGCGCACTGGGGAAGGATACACTTTTGCACGTAGGAGACTACTCCCTCCTCCTGCTCCGGAATATACTCATAAATTCCGGTATAAACCTGGTTTCTTCTGGCATCCATAATCGGACAGACCAGTTTATCCGTGCCGTAAAGATTACAGGCAAGCCCGTCCAGGGTGGGAATTTCCACCAACGGCACATCCAGGGCAAGCCCTAAGCCTTTGGCTGTGGCAGAGCCGATCCTGAGCCCTGTAAAGGAGCCGGGTCCTTTGGTCAGCGCAATGGCATCCACCGTGGACAAATCCAGCTCTACCATCCTTTTCAGCTCATCCAGCATGGGAAGCAGAGTCTGGGAATGGGTCTTTTTGTATTGAACATTATACTCTCCTGTCAGGGTATCGTCCTCCACGATTGCTACCGATGCCACTAACCCGGAGCTGTCTATCGCTATGACTTTCATATAGCCTTGCTCCTAATCTCCAATCTTTTCCAGACATATTTTTCTATAATCGATATCTTTTTCCAAATCCCGCGAAATGGTCACCTTCACATAATGATCAGGAAGGATTTCTTCGATCAGATCGCCCCATTCGATCAGGCTGACCCCTTCCCCGTAAAAACAATCCTCATAGCCGATCTCTTCCATTTCGCTGATGTCCCCGATCCGGTACACATCAAAATGGTAAAGAGGACATCTCCCTCCCTCATACACCTGTAAAATGGTAAAAGTAGGGCTGTTTACAGGCTCTGTGACGGCAAGCCCTGCGGCAAAGCCCTGGGTAAAAACCGTTTTTCCGGCCCCTAAATCTCCCGTCAGGACAAATACCTCTCCCGGTCCGGTTTTTGCCCCTGTTTCTCTGGCAAAGGCAAAGGTTTCCTCCGGGCTGTAGGTTTCTATTATTTTTTCTGTCATATTTCTAACCATGCTCCTTCCCGGGTGCGGAGATTAACCGCGGATTTTCACTTTTTTGGGCGGCATATGTGTGGAAATCATTTGGGTCACGCTCAGCGCCTTTTCTCCTAAATCCTTTTTGGGAAAAATAGAAGCATTCACAGGGGAAGTGTAGAGAATCAGGCTTCGGGGCGTAGAGACAGCCTTATACATATTCTCCCAGCTCTGGCTCTGGCGTTCTCCATTCTGAGCTACCGTCACTCCCTTTTCATCCATCTGATAATGAAGGGGATTTTTGAATGCCGGGTTAGACAGGTACTGCTGTCTGGACTTGATAAACAGCGTCCATGGCAGATAGGCCAGTATAACCGCTCCTCCAATCAGAAAAAGCATCCCGTAACCCATAAAAAACGTCACCACCATAAGAGCACCCACTGCCGAACCAATCAGTCCGGAGGCGCTTGTGTATGTATGAAACAACATATAATCATATAGAACACCTGGTGTAACTTTTACGTCAAATTCCAAATCCATCGTGATAACCATGCTCCTTCCCCAATTATATACCTTCAAAACCATATTGCGTATATCACCAAAGAGCACCTACGCGGGCAGGTGCTCTTTTTAAACAATACCATAAATCAGTTTTTTTTTCAAGTTATTCATGTCTGAGCGCTTCAATGGGACTGAGTCTGGCGGCTTTCCGCGCCGGATAGATTCCAAAGAAAATCCCCACGCCGCAGGAGAAAAGAGAGGCGGCCAGCACAGTACCTGCGCTGATTTCTGCACTGACTCCCGCAACCGAGCACACGCCGGAGGCACCCAGCACCCCTAAAATAATTCCGATCACGCCGCCCAACAGGGTAATAATCCCTGCCTCCGCCAAAAACTGAAGCAGCACAGAGCCTGTTCTGGCTCCAAGCGCTTTTCGGATGCCGATCTCTCTGGTACGCTCCGTGACAGATACCAGCATAATATTCATAACGCCAATGCCGCCTACCAACAGGGATATGGCAGCAACAAAAGAAATAAAAACGGTGATAAAGCCAAGTATCGTATCAAACTGCGCCGTGACGTCCGTAAAACTCTGCATCATGATCTGATTTTCTCCCCGGACATTGTGTCTGCTCTCGAGAAGGGCCAGGACTTTTGACGCCACCTCCGTACAGTACTCCGAAGATTCCGCAATCACGTAAAACTGCTCGATTTCGTCAATATAATACCCCAGTTTATTGGCCATAAAGGTGAGCGGCACCTCCGCCTGTATGGTAGTGAAGGATCCGCTTCCCATATTAATAATAGAGGAAGCGTTATCCTGCCGGATGCCCACCACCCGAAGCTCCTGGGTAATTCCCCAAAAGGTTGCGTCAAAGGTCATGCCCACCACATCGGACGTACCGAAAAGGGCCACTGCGCTGCTCTCCGTGATGATACAGCTATTGGCAGCGCTGTCATAATCGTTCTGTGAAAAATATTTTCCTTTTATGATAGGGTCTGAGGAAATAAACTGCAGTCCCACCGTTCCGCCGCTCATGTTGATGTCATAATCTCCCTTGGGTCCCTCTGCCGTACCCCAGGTCCCATATTGGGGGGTTACCCCCTTAATATGATCAATCTGAGCCTCTATGGCATCAAAGTCCGCCTGGTTAAAACTCACCGTAGTATCCTTTCGGGTACTGTCCACATAAAAAGCAACCTGACCTCCCGCAATGCCCTCCAGCTCGGAATTGACCTCGCTTCTGACTCCGTTTCCAATGGAAATTACCATGATTACGGAGGCAATTCCGATAATAATGCCCAGCATGGTAAGGACGGAACGCCCTTTATTGCTCCTGATATTCATCAGTGCAATCTTAATGTATTCCCAAATCTGTGCCATTTGCTACCTCATTTCTCTCGCTGTCTCTGAACGTTACCGGGGCATTGCCATCACGGCCATTCCTTCCACAAGGTTTGCAGTCACATCCGTTACCACCTGCTCCCCTCCGGAAAGGCCTTCTGTAATCTGAATCATCGTATCGGAAGAAATTCCTGTAGTCACCGGTCTTCTTACCAGAATATTATTTTCTACTATGTAGAGAAACTCGCCCTCCATATCCACATTCACAGCCGTTACCGGAACCAAAACCGCATTGCTTTCCTGGGCGGTGCTGATCACCACCTTTGCTTCCACTCCCAGAATCACGTCGCTGTCAGGATTGGTAATCTTAATCTCTGTGCCCACAACAGCGGCGCCGCTGTTGTTCGTCTCTGCCATTTTGTTGATTTTGGAAACCTCTCCTTCATATTCCTTGCTTCCAATCGTCACTCTTGCCTTCTGTCCTATCGCAATTTTGTCCAGATCATACTTGGTAACGGAAATCTTCACCATCACATCCTGAGTGCTTTCCAGCTTTAAAAGCTGGGAGCCTGCAGCCACACTGCCGCCCTCCACCGCATTGATCTCTGTGATGACGCCGTCAAACTCCGCAGCCACGCCGTCTGTTACGGCTTCCAGGCTTTCCAGAGAGTCGGCCGCCTCGATTTCCTTGGTCTGATTTTCGGCTTCCAGCTCTTCCCTTGCCCCTGCCGTCATTTTTCCGGCTTCCGCAGAGCTTTGCTGGGACTTCATCTCCGAACGGTATTCCTTGTAATCGGAAAGCATTTTGTTGTGAACGTCCAACTCTTCCTGCCACTTCTGTACATCCTTATTGTTCTGCTGCTCATAGCTGTTTAGCTGAACTAACTTCTGCAGATTCATATATTCCTCGGAATCGGGCTGATTCTGCCAGTCAAGCAGGGAAATCTGCAGGAGCGCTCCCTCGTAGGCCAGGTCGCTTTTTTTCTTTTCTATCCGATTTTCCAGTTCCGTGATATGAGCCTCAGTGTCAGCGATCTGCTGATCCAAAACTGCAAGGTTTACATTCGCCTCGTTAATGTCTCCCAGCTTTTCGCTGTTGCCCTGAAGGGAATTTTTGTAGCTTCCCTCCGCCGACTGAGCCTTTAGCTGTGCCAGTTCTTTTTCTTTTTCCAATTCTTCACTGTTATAGGAAATCAGCAGATCTCCTGCCTTTACCGCGTCCCCCACGGCTACCGGGACACTGTCGATCTTCACACTGACATCGGAAAAATAGCTTTTGGTTTTTTCCGTGGTAACCGTGCCGCTGGTGTTGATTACCTGCTCGATCTCTCCCGTAACTGCCTCCGCTGTGGATACGAAAGTCTGTACTTCATTTTTTCCAAACACATTCTGAACCACAACCAAAAGCACAATCACGCCTGCAAGTCCAAATGCGATAATCTTTCTGCGCTTTTTCTTTGCCGCCCCGTCAAGAGGCTTTTTCTCTTTTTTTTCTTTCTGAGGCTTTACATCAAAATCCCCGTCTTTTTTCTTTTTGAACATCTTCTCTCCTCTTTCCTCTGCATATGCAGTTTTTTTATCGGAACCGCCATAATTGTTTATGTGCTTCCGCAATCGCCCTCGGCGTTCATTACATCATCTACAATTTTTCCGTCCATGATCCGTATAATCCGCCTCGCTCTGGCGGCAATCTCATTATCATGGGTAATCAATATGACTGTCCTGCCCTCTGCGTGCAGTTCTTTTAATATTTCCATGATTTCCTTTGTGGAGCCTGAATCCAGATTCCCGGTAGGTTCGTCTGCCAGAATCACCGGCGGTGCCTGGGCAATTGCTCTGGCAATGGCAACTCTCTGCTGCTGGCCGCCGCTCATCTCAGAAGGCTTGTGATCCATACGCGCCTTTAGTCCTACCTTTTCAAGGGCTATCCTGGAAAGCCGCAGCCTTTCCTTCCTGCCAATCCCCCGGTAGATCAGGGGAAGTTCCACATTCTCAATCGCCGTCAGGCCGGCGATCAGGTTAAATCCCTGAAAAATAAAACCGATTTCCCGGTTCCTAATGTCTGAAAGTTCATTATCTGTAAGTCCCGAGACGTCCTGTCCATTTAATATGTATGTTCCGCTGGTAGGTACATCCAGACAGCCAAGCATATTCATCAATGTAGATTTGCCGGAGCCTGACTGTCCGATGATTGCCACGAATTCATTTTTGTCAATCTTTAAATCCACATGATCCAGTGCCCGGACCTCGTTCTCTCCGGGATTATAAATTTTGCACATCTCCCGGATGTCAATCAGTTCATTCATAGCCGCCTCCTAAGCTTTTTCTGTTGCCTCTGTACTATTGTATTATATATATAATACAGTCTTTGTCAATACCTAATCTGCGAAATGTCAGTATTGAAGTTTAAACCGTCCAAATTTTATGGTCAGCATGTTCGCTTTTTTATTATAACGAATTATATGTGGAAAATATTACAGGAATATATAAGGAATTCTTAAAATTATCTAAATTTTGGACGATTGTTATTTTAACCCCTTGCCGTGCAAGCGTCAAATCAAAAGAAAAATCTTTATACAACACGTTGCCGCATGTCAAGTGCTTTTATATATTCCAAGGCACAAAAAACCGGCGTGCCGGATAAAATCCTCTCCTGCTGCCGGTTTTTGTATTGAACTACAGATTATTCTGTCATTTAAGATAAGCGGCTCTATTTCACGGTTTCAACTTCTCCCTTCTTCTGCTTAATGGTTCCCTCCTTCAGAATCGGGCTTAATTTCTTATAAGTAAGCATAGTCACTATGGAAACGCTGCTGCCTTTTAACAGATTAAGAGGCGCAACCGCAAAGATCACAAGGCTGGCCACGCTGGTAATATTGCCGTTAACCGCCGTGCCCATCCCCACAATCGCATCAAGGGGCATTCCGTAAAGTTTGGAAAAGGCCGGAAGTAAGTAGATGGCATTGAACATGGTGCCGAATACCGTCATAATCAATGTTCCCACCGCCGACGCCGCAATGGCATTTTTCTTAGTTTTCTTAAACATATAAATAATACCTGCCGGAAGGATAAAGCTGCATCCGATCACAAAATTTGCCAAATCCCCCACAAACGCCGTGCTGGTTCCCTTCATAAACAACTTCAACATTATTTTACAGAACTCGATCATGACTCCCGCCACCGGGCCAAAGGCAAAGGTTCCTACCAGCGCCGGAATCTCACTGAAATCCAGTTCATAAAAAGACGGGGCAAAGGGCACCGGGAACTCGAACAACATCAGTACTGCCGCTATAGCAGAAAATACGCCAATCATCGCAATTTTACGGGTGGTCAGGATTCTTTCCCCATCATTGTTTTTCTTTTTGAGGAATTTCTCCGCCAGATACGCCGTCAAAAACAAGGCTGCCGCTATCCCCACTGACACCGCCACAAACACTGCATTGTCCACTACACTGCTCCACAAACCGTTATTCATTTCTTTTTCCTCCTTAAAAATCTCCGCATCTGCGGTATTCGGCTGTTGCCGGATTTTCAGAAAGGTTCTTCCATGCTGCGCATAAAAAGATTAGTACAAAACAAAACCCCGAATGTATCTGCTTTACATTCGGGGTGCTTTCTTTTCTGCGCTTTGACATGACCTTTTGCAACTTCACTGTAGATTTAATGTTATGCCAAAAACGCTTCACACAAAATAATCAGCTTTCGCAAAAAAGTCACATTTCTTCTTTCATCCAGACTATACTGTTGGTTTTGGAATTTCACCAAATCAGCCATCTGCTCCGCCGCAATAAACTGTCAAACAGGCACATGGGTCGCGGACTGTACCGCCAGTAGGGAATTTCACCCGTCCCCGAAGAACTTTTCTTAATTTACGTATGTTAGGATACCACGGAAATGCAGCAGAAGCAAGAGGGTTTTATATTATACTTCAAATCTTTACTCTTGCCTTACGACTTCTTATCCTGGTTAATCCGCATCGTCAAACTGATTCTTTTCTTGGGAACATCCACCGCAAGCACCTGCACATCCACAATATCGCCTACGCTGACAGCCTCAAGGGGATGTTTGATGAAGCGTTCCGTAATCTGGGAAATATGCACCAGTCCGTCCTGATGGACGCCAATATCCACAAACACACCGAAGTCTATGACGTTTCTGACGGTTCCTTTCAGGATCATACCGGGCTTTAAATCCTTCATATCCAGCACGTCGCTGCGAAGAATGGGGGCAGGCATAGATTCTCTGGGATCTCGGGAGGGCTTTTCCAGCTCCTTCAAAATATCCGTCAGGGTGATCTCGCCGATGCCAAGCTCCTGGGCCAGTTTCTTTGTGTCCTTCACTTTTTTCGTCAGGGTTCCTGCCGGCCCTGCACCCTCACGCAGCTCCTGCCCGGGCTTTCCGGCTTTTTCTCTCGCGGGTTCTTCTGCAAAAGCCATATCTCCCATGGCAGCAGCCAGGGCTTTCCCCATAGCCGTGTCGGTATTTCGGATGACCACCTTCTGCTGCCTGCGCGCTTCTTTTCGTGGGGCGGGCGCTTCCTTTTTCAGGGTTCCTGTGGCTTTTGCGGCC
The DNA here is from genome assembly GCA_910579425.1 of uncultured Lachnospiraceae bacterium. GTDB lineage: Bacteria > Bacillota > Clostridia > Lachnospirales > Lachnospiraceae > Suilimivivens. Next base: position 12,741 of record CAJTVL010000031.1, read on the forward strand.
TGTTTCTGGGCCTTGCGCACATCCTCCATGGTTACTCCCAGCTTATCCAGCAGCTTTAAAGCGGCTTCGTAGGATTCCGGGTGTACACTGGTGGCATCTAAGGGATTGTCTCCGTCCGGAATCCGAAGAAACCCTGCGCACTGCTCATAGGCTTTGGGGCCTAATTTGGGTACCTTAAGGAGCTGGGCGCGGCTTACAAAACGGCCGTTCTGCTCCCGGTAATCCACGATATTTTTGGCAATGGCTTTTGACACGCCGGAGATATATTCCAGCAGGGAGGCGGATGCGGTATTCAAATCCACACCTACTTTATTTACGCAGTCCTCCACCACGCCCCCAAGGGCTTCCCCTAATTTCTTCTGATTCATATCATGCTGGTACTGCCCCACACCGATGGATTTGGGATCGATCTTTACCAGCTCGGCCAAGGGATCCTGGAGCCTTCTTGCAATGGAGGCCGCGCTTCTCTGTCCCACGTCAAAATTGGGAAATTCCTCCGTGGCAAGCTTGCTTGCGGAATACACAGAGGCCCCCGCTTCATTGACGATCACATATTGCACCGGGGTGTCCAGCTCCTTGATCAGTTCAACGATCACCTGCTCCGACTCCCGGGAAGCCGTGCCGTTTCCTACGCTGATCAGGGAAACATTGTATTTTTTGATCAGCCTCTTTAACTCTGCCTTGGCCTCCTGCACCCTATTCTGGGGCGCTGTAGGATAGATCACCTTGGTATCCAGAACCTTTCCGGTGGCATCCACCACTGCCAGCTTGCAGCCGGTTCTGAAAGCGGGATCCCAGCCAAGCACAACCTTCCCGGCAATGGGCGGCTGCATCAGAAGCTGCTCCAAGTTTTTGCCGAAAACACCGATCGCCCCGTCCTCGGCCTTTTCCGTAAGCTCGTTTCTGATCTCACGCTCAATTGCCGGGGCGATCAGACGGTCATAGGCATCCCGTATAATTTCCTGCAAAACGGGGGTGGTGTATGTATTTTCTCTGGTGATTACCTTTTTTGCAAGATATTGCAGGATCCGCTCCACAGGAGCCTCCACCTTGACAGTCAGGAATTTCTCGCTCTCTCCCCTATTTAAGGCAAGCACACGGTGTCCCGCCGCTTTCTTCACAGGCTCCTGATAATCGTAATACATTTCATAAACACTCTGTGCCTTTTCATCCTTGGCGGTACTGGTGAGCAGTCCTTCCTCCATGGTAATATTCCGGATGTAAATGCGGTAATCGGCCTCATCGGAGATCATCTCGGCAATAATATCCCTGGCTCCCTGCAAAGCCTCTCCGGCATTCTTTACTTCCTTCTCTTCATTAATATATTTGGCAGCCTCCTCTTCCAGAGGATGCTCCGCCTCCTGTTTCAGCAGATATTCCGCCAGGCCTTCCAGCCCTTTTTCTCTCGCCACACTGGCCCTGGTCTTCCGTTTGGGCCTGTAGGGACGGTAAAGGTCTTCCACCACCACGAGGGTTTCTGCCGCCAGAATTTTTTCCTTCAATTCATCCGTAAGCTTTCCCTGCTCCTGAATGCTTCCGACCACCTGTTCCTTCTTTTCTTCCAGATTGCGCAGATAATTCAGTCTTTCGTAAAGGGTTCGCAAAACCTCATCGTTCAGGGAGCCTGTGGCCTCCTTACGGTAACGGGAGATAAAGGGAATGGTATTTCCCTCGTCGATCAATTTCACAGCGGCCTCCACCTGCCATTTTTCCACCTTGAGTTCTTCTTTTAACTTCAGTAATATATCCATACTTCCTCGCATTCCGCCGTTTACGCGGCATTTTCATACAATAAACAGGCCCTTGCCTGTGTGAACTATTACGGTTCCATACCATATTATAGGGATAATACCCCTGTTTTTCAAGAAAGATTTGTATTCTCCCCTTAAAAGTGTTAAAATATGGTGTGTAAATCTGCGTCTGGAAGAAGGACTGTGGAGGTAAAGTAAATAATGGAATACAATAACAATAATAACCCTTATAGGAATCAAAACAATCCATATTACTCTCAAAACCCGCAAACCAGTATGAACAATCCGGGGCGTTCTATGGCCACTGTCGCTATGGTTTTGGGTCTTGCCAGTGTTTTCTGTGCATTTACGGTCTATCTGCCCATGATCTTTGGCAGCATAGCCATTATTTTGGCCATTCTCTCAAAGGGCTACGGCAAAAAAATGCTGACGGCTGCCAAAATCGGCATTGGTACTGCCATCGGCGGCCTGGCTATGGTAATTGTGCTGATCACTTCGGTTTTTACCCTCCTGATGTCAAACGGCGATTATCTCATCGATCAGGGGCGTCTGCTGGATGAGCAGTTTGAACGTCAGACCGGACAAAAACTGGAGGATTATCTGGGAAAATCCTACGAGGATATTATGAGAGAATATGCCGACTTATTTGATAATTTATAAAAAACGGCCAAAACCTGAAACGTATGCGCCTGACGACGCAATTTTATGATAAAAACGAACAAAGCTTATTTATAAGTTTGCTGTGCAAAGTTGGAATGTAGATTAGGAAAGCGGGGATTTTTTATGAGCAGTATGATCATCAGCGGTTATGGATATGGAAATCCATATGCAAACAGTTATTATGCCGGGACAGACAGCAGGCAGGCCAATGCTTCCTCTGACGGAGGCAAGGTGGCTGTCAATCCGGGCGAATCCACCAAGGTCGCTCCCGGCCGCAAGTCTTCTCCTGCGGAGTGCGAGACCTGCAAGAACCGAAAGTACCAGGACGGTTCCGACGAGATGGTTTCCTTTAAATCAGCGGCGCACATTTCCCCTGCCGCTTCGGCCTCCAGAGTCAGGGCTCATGAGCAGGAGCATGTCAATAACGCTTACTCTAAGGCAGCCAAGAACAACGGAAAGGTGCTTTCTGCCAGCGTTGCCCTGAAATCGGCAGTCTGCCCCGAATGCGGACGCAGCTATGTGGCCGGAGGAACCACCACCACACAAATCAAATATTCGGATGAAAGCAATCCTTACACCCAAAACAAAAAGAGCCAGGATGCTCTTTCCCTGATCGGAAATCATCTGGATTTGGCAGTATGAGCCTGCCTTTACGCAAAACGCGTCTTTACACAAAGGAAATATATTGACAAAATCAAGGAGTCTTTAACATCATGGATCAGTTTTTATCTTCTGCCAGCCTGAAGTCTATGGCCAGGGGGCAGTTACTTGGAAAATACGGCACATTGATCGGCGCCTATCTTCTGCACTTTCTCTGTGTGGTTCCTGTAACTATGACAATTTCCACAGTAGTCGGGACAAATTCCATCGGAAGTATATTAATTTACAGTATTGCCTGCTTTTTGCTCTCTCTCCTTGGGGGATTTTTTCTGGCAGGGGAGTCCTTCATTTATTTGAAAGTTGCCTGCGGACAGATTCCCGCCGTCAGCGACTTGTTCCACTGCTTTCAGGGAGATCAGGAAAAGGTTCTCCGCATTCAGTCTGTTTTGGCTGCCACATCTGTGGTAAGCTCACTGCCGGCTATGATCACGGGCACCTTTCTTGGGCGTTCCATAGCAGAAATCTTCCTGGGCTCCCCTTCCGCAAATGCTGCCGTCAATGCATCTTTGTTTTTGCTGTACACGATTTTTTATGTGGCAGGCACTGCCGTAACGATTTTTGTTAAGCTCCTGCTCTCTCAGGCCTATTATCTGATGCTGGATTTTCCCCAGTACACCGCTCCTGAACTGATTCGAATGAGCATCCGGCTTATGAAAGGCCACAAAGGAAGGCTTTTTTATATTCAGTTATCCTTCTTCCCCCTTTGGGTACTCAGTATGTTTTCCTGCGGGATCGGGATTTTGTGGCTGCTGCCCTATATGGAAGCCACCTCGGCAAATTTTTATTTGGATTTGATCAAAAAAAGGGCCGTCAATTAATTTGACGGCTCTTTGATACTGATCCATTTCAGATAGGCATTGATGAAAAGGTCAAGGCCTCCATCCATCACTGCATCCACATTTCCTGTCTCTGCGTTCGTCCTGTGATCCTTCACCATCGTATAGGGCTGCATCACATAGGAACGAATCTGATTGCCCCATCCGATTTCCTTCACTTCTCCACGGATATCCGAAAGCTTTTCGGCATTCGCTTCTTTTTTCAGCATATACAGCTTCGCTTTCAGCATCTGCATGGCTTTGTCTTTATTCTGGAACTGGGAGCGCTCATTCTGGCACTGCACCACAATTCCGGTGGGAAGGTGCGTGATGCGGATTGCTGAGGAGGTCTTATTGATGTGCTGTCCTCCCGCACCGCTGCTTCGGTAGGTGTCGATACGAAGATCTTCCTCATTGATCTCTACATCTAAATCTTCCTCAATATCCGGCATGACATCCAGGGATACAAAGGAAGTCTGCCGCTTGCCCTGGGCGTTAAAAGGAGAAATGCGAACCAGCCTGTGTACTCCCTTTTCGGATTTCAGATAGCCATAGGCATTAATGCCGTTTACCTGGAAGGTAACTGACTTAATTCCGGCCTCATCCCCGTCCAGATAATCCAGTACTTCCACGGCAAATCCCTTGCGCTCCGCCCATCTGGTATACATACGGTAGAGCATGGAGCACCAGTCGCAGCTCTCCGTACCTCCCGCTCCCGCATTCAGCTTAAGGATCGCGCTATTCGCATCATACTCATCGGAAAGCAGGGCGCTTACCCGGATTTCCTCAAAGGAGGCCACAAAATCATCCAGCTCCCTGCGTATATCCTCCACAAGGGAAGCATCCTCCTCCTCGTAGCCCATCTCAATCAGAGTTTCAATATCCTCGTATTGTGATTCCAGGCCCTGTACGGTTTCCACCGTATCCTTTAAGTTTTTAAGCTCCTTCATCTTCTGGTTGGATACATCCGGATCGTCCCAAAAGCCCGGAGCCTCCATTTCCATTTCCAGCTCTTCGATCTTCTTTGACTTATTTGCTAAGTCAAAGTGAATCCCTCACTTCCGCTAAAGGGCTTTTGTAAGTCTGGAGCTCAGACTTCATCTGATCTAATTCTACCACCTTGCGTCACCTCTTTCCTTATTGTCATTTTCTGTTTGGCGTCATTTCGTAGTAAATTATAGGCGATTTTGGCCGGATAATCAACCGAAAATCTTATGAACCTTTCTTACCGCAACACTGCTTGTATTTCTTTCCGCTTCCGCAGGGGCAGGGATCGTTGGGGTAAATCTTGGTGGCGGCACGCTTCACCGGAGCCTTGGCCAACGAGTCGTCCTTGTTGGTTCCCGTCACTTTGGCTACCTGCTCTCTCTCCACCTTCTGCTCCACCCGGACATGGAACAGCACTCTGACCGTCTCCTCACAGATATTCTGGGTCATCTCATCAAACATCTCGTAACCGCTGAGCTTGTACTCCACCAACGGATCTCTCTGGCCATAGGCCTGCAGGCCCACACCCTGACGGAGCTGATCCATATCGTCAATGTGATCCATCCACTTGCGGTCGATGACCTTAAGAAGGATAACACGCTCCAGCTCCCGGATGGCCTCAATCTCAGGGAATTCAGCTTCCTTGGCCTCATAAAGCTTCACAGCCTCTTCCTTAAGCTGCTGCTTCAGCGCATTTTTCTTAGGGGTATTGATGCGTCCACGGTTGACAGGCCTTAAGGGAATGGTGGGCAGCAGCAGGGAATTCAGCTCTTCCAGATTCCAGTCGTCATAATCCGTATCATCACCGATCACGGTATCCACTTCATTTTCTACAATATCCGTGATCATCTTATAAATGGCATCCCGCATACTCTCGCCGTTCAGAACCCGGCGTCTCTCCTCATAAATGATTTCTCTCTGCTCGTTCATCACCTGATCATACTCAAGCAGGTTCTTACGGATACCGTAGTTGTTGTTTTCTATTTTCTTCTGGGCATTTTCAATGGCATTGCTCAGCATCTTGTGCTCGATTTCCTGATTCTCAGGAATGCCCAGGGCGTTAAACATATTAATCAGACGTTCCGAACCGAACAGGCGCATCAGATCGTCTTCCAGGGAAATGTAAAACTTGGATTCACCGGGATCCCCCTGACGTCCGGAACGGCCTCTTAGCTGGTTATCGATACGTCTGGACTCATGGCGCTCGGTTCCTATGATCTTAAGTCCCCCAGCCTCTCTGGAAAGGTCGTCCAGCTTAATATCCGTGCCACGGCCGGCCATGTTGGTGGCGATGGTAACGGCGCCGTGAATACCTGCATCCGCAACGATCTCCGCCTCCAGTTCATGGAACTTGGCATTCAGCACCTTGTGCTGGATCCCCTGTTTTGTCAGAAGCCTGCTGAGCTCCTCGGAAGCCTCTATGGTAATCGTACCTACCAGTACCGGCTGCCCCTTGGCATGGGACTCCTTCACAGCTTCCACAATGGCGTGAAGCTTCTCTTTCCTGGTCTTGTAAACGGCATCCTGCAAGTCCTTTCTCGCAACCGGCTTATTGGTAGGAATCTCGATGACATCCATGCCATAAATATCACGGAATTCCCTCTCCTCTGTAAGAGCCGTACCGGTCATACCTGCTTTCTTTTCAAATTTATTAAAGAAGTTCTGGAACGTAATCGTTGCAAGGGTTTTGCTCTCACGCTTCACCTTTACATGCTCTTTTGCCTCAATTGCCTGGTGCAGGCCGTCAGAATAACGTCTTCCCGGCATGATACGTCCGGTAAACTCGTCCACGATCAGCACCTGCTCATCCTTTACCACATAATCCTGATCCCTGAACATCAGGTTATTGGCCCGAAGGGCTAATATGATATTATGCTGAATCTCTATATTTTCAGGGTCAGCAAGATTTTCTATCTGGAAAAATTTCTCTACCTTTTCAACGCCCTGGGCGGTAAGGTTGACTACCTTGTCCTTTTCATTGACAATGAAATCCCCTGTTTCCTCTCTCTCCACGCCCATGATGGCGTCCATCTTGGTCAATTCTTCCATGTCCTCGCCACGCCTTAACTGTTTGGCAAGTACGTCGCATACCTCATAAAGCCTGGTGGATTTACCACTCTGGCCGGATATGATCAGCGGGGTTCTGGCCTCGTCAATGAGGACCGAGTCCACCTCGTCGATGATGGCATAGTGCAGGGGGCGGAGCACCAACTGCTCCTTATAGATCACCATGTTGTCTCTCAGATAATCAAAACCCAGCTCATTGTTGGTGACATAGGTAATGTCGCAGGCATAAGCTTCTCTTCTCTCATCCGACTTCATGCTGTTTAGAACCACGCCTACCGTGAGGCCGAGGAATTTATAGATTTCTCCCATCCACTCCGCATCACGCTTGGCCAGATAGTCGTTGACGGTAACCACGCATACCCCTTTTCCCTCCAAGGCATTTAAGTATGCGGGAAGGGTGGCCACCTGGGTTTTTCCTTCACCGGTTTTCATTTCCGCGATACGGCCCTGGTGCAGGATGATACCGCCGATCAGCTGCACCCTGTAATGCTCTGTATTGAGTACCCGGCGGGCTGCTTCCCTTGTCACCGCAAAGGCTTCCGGGAGCAGATCGTCTAAGGTTTCTCCTTCTCCTAAACGCTTCTTAAATTCTTCGGTTTTCGCCGCAAGTTCTGTATCTGACAGTGCCTGCATGGAGGGACGCAAATCTTCAATCTGTTTCACCGTTCCTTCAATGCGCTTTAACTCTCTTTCACTGTGGGTGCCAAATACTTTTTGGATTATATTCATTTGAATCCTCCACTCGTAACGGTCCGGTAAACCTGCGCCTTTGCTGCGCAGACCGTTAGAACATACTTCCAACAGACCTTCAAAAAACTTTAAGCCTTATTGTAACAGATTTACGGATTGGATTCAACTGTTATCTGAAAGATGGGCAGAATAAACGTATGAGGGGAATGAAAGGATGTCGGCCCGATCTCCGAACCAGCTTTACACTTCCCGCCTGATTTGTTATACTGAGGTTGTATCCATACAGATAATCAATGAAAGCAGGTGATTACATGCCAAGTGAAAAGGAATTGAATGTCAACCTTTTAGATAAGTTAGATTTATTGGAAAGATTAGAAATGGCAGACCGCGAGGGCGGTTACGAAAAAATAAAGCAACAGCTTGCATTTGAGAAGAAATGTATTGAGCGTAAGCTTTATCAAAAACCGCCCCTGATAGAAACTACTCACAACTGACCCCTGGCACATCCTTGCCACTTCCTTATAGATATACCTCCCCAGCATCCTGGCCAGTTCCCGGATATCAATAGGCTTTGCCACATGGGCGTTCATGCCGCAAGTCCGGGCATTGCCTAATATCCTCGGGAAACACATCGGCAGTAATGTCAATAGTCGAACCGTACCCGCGTCCTCCCGTTTCTGTCCGCATATGGCTTTTGTGGTTTCATGCCCGTTCATGACTGGCATCCGCATCATCAATACCTAAATTTTCTCTAAGGAACAGTGGAAGTTTCACTGTATGCCATACAAAAACTCCAAAAAAATCCCCCCGCTCTCCATACCTCAGGAAAGCGGGGGAATCTGTTCTGTATTCACCGAACCTGTTTATTTCATTCTAAATTTCATTTCCGGGAAATTTCGGAACCCCGGCAAACCCTTTTGCAAGATCCTCATCGGTCGGAATATAATCTGTCATTTCCCCGTTATTAAAACGCTCATAAGCAACCATATCAAAGTACCCCGTTCCGGTAAGGCCAAAGAGGATGGTCTTTTCTTCCCCGGTCTCCTTGCATTTTATGGCTTCATCCATAGCTACCTTGATGGCATGGGAACTTTCCGGCGCAGGCAGGATCCCCTCTACCCTTGCAAACTCCTCTGCCGCCTTGAATACCGCAGTCTGCTCCACGCTGACTGCCTCCATGTAGCCGTCAGCATACAGTTGGGACAGCACGGAGCTCATACCGTGATAGCGCAGCCCCCCTGCATGGTTCGCTGCCGGGATAAAACCGCTGCCCAGGGTATACATTTTTGCCAAGGGGCAAACCTTTCCGGTATCGCAGAAGTCATAGACAAATTTTCCTCTGGTAAGGCTCGGGCAGGAAGCTGGCTCTACCGCCACGAAGCGATAATCTGCCTCTCCTCTTAATTTTTCTCCCATAAACGGAGAAATCAAACCGCCCAGATTGGAGCCGCCTCCGGCGCAGCCGATAATCATATCCGGCTTCACGCCATATTTATCCATGGCCGCTTTTGTCTCCAGGCCGATTACGGACTGATGGAGCAGCACCTGGGTCAGCACGGAGCCCAATACATAGCGATAACCCTCCTGAGAAGTAGCGGCCTCTACCGCCTCGGAAATGGCGCATCCCAGGCTCCCGGTGGTTCCGGGGAATTCCTCCAGAATCCTCCTTCCAACCTCAGTGGTGTTGGAAGGAGAAGGGGTTACATTTGCCCCATAGGTGCGCATCACCTCTCTGCGGAAAGGTTTTTGCTCATAAGAGCACTTCACCATATACACTTGACAGTCAAGCCCCAGGTAAGCACATGCCATGGAAAGGGCTGTTCCCCACTGGCCCGCTCCCGTCTCTGTAGTCACACCCTTAAGCCCCTGCTGTTTGGCATAGTATGCCTGGGCAATGGCAGAGTTAAGCTTATGGCTGCCGCTGGTGTTATTTCCCTCGAACTTGTAATAAATCTTTGCGGGAGTCTGTAATTTTTCTTCCAGACAATAAGCGCGCACCAACGGTGAGGGACGATACATCTTGTAAAACTTTCTGATGTCCTCCGGAATCTCAAAGTAGGCCGTGGTATCGTCCAGCTCCTGTCTGCACAGCTCATCGCAGAAGATACCGCGCATTTCCTCGAAGGTTAGGGGCTGCAAGGTTCCCGGGTTTAAAAGGGGAGCGGGTTTGTTTTTCATATCGGCCCGCACATTATACCAGCTTGTGGGCATCTCCTTTTCTTCCAGATAAATCTTGTAAGGGATTTTTTTGTTTTCTTCACTCATGTTTCCTTCCTCCATTTTCATAGTCTTTTTTCAACTGGATGAAAGCTTTTGCGCATAAAAAAACTCCCATCCCAATCCAATGCTGGGACAAGAGTATCATCTCCTGCGGTGCCACCCGGCTTGGCGTAATCTTATACTACGCCCGCTCATTGCATACCATCATATGCCTGATTTGGTAACGAAGTCTCCTCTCCGTCTCGTCTACTGATCTTTCGACTCGCCCTCCGAAGCCCATTCCTCCTGCTTCCTTATGCCGCTTCCCACCCGCCGCGGCTCTCTGTGATAAAGATTTACAAAAGTACTTACTCTTCCTCAACGGTTTATGTTTTCTTTTATATCATATGCGGAGGGGAAAGTCAATGATAAAATAAAACCGGCCTTAAGATTGTCCCATGAACCGGTTTTGTGTTATACTGAAAAATGCACCGTATTTGGTAGTAGTGTTTTCGGAGGGCGGGTTTATGAGAAGACTGTTAAACAGAAGAAAAGCTCTCTTTTTCAAGATATGGATCTCCATTATTCTGATCAGCATCATCCTTTTTATTGCGGTGAATGTGATCTGGTACAAAAACACCAGCGACATTATTTACCGAAATGAAATGCAGTCCGCCTCCAGTCTGCTGTATCAGCTCAATATGCAGATTGAAAATATCTTTAACTCCATCAATATCAATTCTTATCCCTTTCTCTTTGATTCGGATGTAAGGGAGATGCTCAGTGTCCCTCCGGCGGATGAGCAGGCGCGTCTTGAAAATGAGGAACAAATCCGGAATATTTTCCGGCAGATGAAGAAGAACACCACCATGATCTGCAGCGTGGAATTTGTGGGAAGATACTACAATATTTCCTCTGAGATGGAGCGGTCCCGGGTGGCCTTTGAAAGGCTGCGGGAATATGACTGGTACCGGGAGTTTTCGGATTATTACGTAGATCTGATCACCCCGGTTTACAAAAATGATTACATTGAAAAATACAATACACGGGTGATCGGGTGGGCCAGGAAGCTCACCGGCGCCGATACCGCCAATACCATCGGTACCTTTCTCATCGAAATATCCTATCCTAGTATCGAAAATGTCATGAGGGAGGCTATGGAAAAATCAGGGAACAGGATTCTGGTTTTCGACAAACGGGGAAATCTCTACTTCCATCCGGACAGCCCTCAGGACAAAAGCTTTTCTGCAGAGGAAACGGATGCCCTTTTACAGAAGGCGAAATCCGGGGAGGATGTCTTTACCTTTACAGGGCAGAGATCGGAATATACCTGTCTGGTGGAACGTTCGGCAGCCTCCGGGTGGTATATCGTGATGATGGTCAACCGGCAGGAGCTTCTGGATTCTACCCGCGCCTCGGTGAGTCAGAGCCTGCTCCTTGCTCTGTTTATCGCCCTGTTTTCCTTTGTGATCGCATACGCGCTCTCGCAATATATCACACGGCCCATCCATCAGCTTGCCGATACCATGAAGATGGTGGAGAGCAACCGGCTCGATGTGGCCGTCCCGGTGGATACCTCTGTGACGGAGGCAGAGATCCTCTCCCGGGGCTTTAACAAAATGCTCTCCCATATCAGGGAACTGATCGGTGATATCCGCCGGGAGGAGCAGGAGAAAAACGCCATCGAAATCAAAATGCTCCAGGCTCAGATCAACCCTCACTTTCTCTATAACATCCTGAATGTGATCCGTTGGAAAGCGGTGATGCATGGGGAGGAAACCATCAGTTCCATGCTTCTGTCCCTGATCCGGCTGCTGGAATTTAGCGGGAAGAAAACGGGTACCTTTGTCACCATCGAAAAAGAACTGGAACATGCGTCCAGCTATATCAACCTGATCCGTTACCAATATCAGGACGATTTCGAAATTGTCTATGATGTAGACCCGGAGGCTCTCTCCTGCTACACGGTGAAATTCATTTTACAGCCGCTTTTGGAAAACGCCCTGTTCCACGGAATCGAACCCCTTGATGAGAAAGGACAGATCCTTTTGTCTATCAGACGAAACGAAGATGGGATCTGCTTTGTAATAGAAGATAACGGCGTAGGAATGCCCGAGGATATCCAACACAACCTCTCCGCCTTTCGCGGCCTGGGTCTCTTTAACGTCTGCGAACGCCTGGAAAAACACTATGGGGAACAATCCGCTCTGCAGATCGAGAGCCAGAAAGGTGCGGGAACCAGAATATCCTTTCAGATCCCTGTGATCTGTGACCCCTCTATGGAAAGGAATCATAATTTATGCTAAAAATACTACTGGTAGATGACGAACCCATCTTCCGGATGGGACTGCGCTCCGGGATCTCCTGGGAGGCGGAGGGCTGTAAAATCGTGGGAGAAGCCAAAAACGGAGAAGAGGCCCTGCTTATGATCGATGAAAAAAAGCCCGATCTTGTACTCCTGGATTTGAAAATGCCTAAGGTGGACGGGATAGAAGTGCTCCGGAAAATGAAAAACAGGAAAATAAAACCGAAGTTTATTGTACTGAGTTGTTTCAACGAATACGAGTATGTCCGCGAGGCCATGAAGCTGGGTGCCTGCGATTATCTTTTCAAACCCCTCATGGAGGGGAAAGATATTGCCGCAGCCGTACATGAAATTGCCAAGGCTATGGATCATTCGGCGGACACAGATTTGACCTCACAGATTCATTTTCTGTTGGAAGGGATCCTCACGGAACCGGAGCCGGCAGAAGAGAAAATACAGGCCTTTCTTGCCCTGTGCCCTGCTCTGGAAAACACTCCCTATTTTGCGCTGGCCGTAAAAATCCCCGGCCAGGCATGCAGCAACCGCAAAAAGGAAGCTCTGCTTACCCTGTGCAAAAGCATCCTGCTTCGATGCTTTGATGATGAACTGCCGCCCTTTTTCACGGAAAAAGACCAGACACTGTACGGTCTTTTTTTCACCTCCGCCAAAGAGGGGCAGGACTTTTTTCCAAAAAGAAAGATGCTTCTGAAAAAAATAAAGGAGTATGTAGAGCATCCGGTCCGAATCGGATGCTCGCAGGCCATGAAGGATCCCTCCAACCTGAAAAAAGCACTGGAACAGGCGCAGGCCGTCCTGGGGATGCACTTCTTCTCCTGTTATACAAGGAGTGGGGAAGAATTTCTGGAATTCTGCCCGCAGTATATCCAAAGCCAGGATCTTTCCCTGCTCTTTGAAAACCAACTAAAATCCATCGAGGATGCCTTCGGAAAGTATCGGCTGGAACACATCAAGAACACTCTGATGGAAATCTGCCGTTCCATCCTTTCCAGGAAGTTATTCTGTGAGAGGGATTTCCCCCATATGCTGGCCGAGAGCATCGTCAGCAATATGCGCCTTTATCAGCACCGTGATCTCATGGAAAAACTGATGATGGAAGAATACAACGTGATCTCAAACCTCTACCACCAGGAAACCATGGAAGATACCTGTAATTATTTTCTGGAACTGCTTGAGCGGATCTTTGACCTGACACGCCAGAGCCTATACGGCAGCTCCCACTCAGATACCATTCAGAATTCCCTGGCCTATATGGAAGCCCATTTTTCTGAAAAAATTTCCCTCTCCGACATCTCCCGCAGAGCAGGGATGAGCGAAAAATATTTCTGCCGATTATTCAGAGAACAGACCGGAGACACCTTTGTAGGCGCTCTCACTGTCATCCGTATCCGGGCGGCAGAAAAAATGCTGACCCAAACGAACCTGAGAACCTATGAGATCGCCGAGCAGGCAGGCTTTGGAGATTACCACCATTTCTGTAAGACCTTCAAGCGTCTCACCGGAAAGACTCCCACGGAGTTCAGAACCGGCTGACTCCATCACAAGACGATACGACAACAAAAGAGAATATATGACACACAAAAATCCATAACAGAAAGAAGCTTCGATTTTCTGACACAAAAATGAGAAGTTTCTTTCTGTTTCTTTTGAAATATTCTTTTTATAATAAGGGCACTCGAACACAGATAGGACTGTTTGGGTAAAATATTTACTACAGCAGATATGCGAAAATGCACAAAACGATTTACAGACGCGCAGGCAGACGGAAATCTCCCCACAGGAAGGTGCATGAAACAGTATCTGCTAAGCAAAAATAAGGAGGATGCAGAATGAAAAAGAAAAAAGTTGCTAAGCTGCTGGCTCTGGCCATGGCAGGCATGATGACCCTGTCTGGGTGCGGAGGTACAGGCGGAACCGATTCGAACACGGATAGCGCTTCCCAGCCGGAGACAGGAAGCGCCGCGAATACCGATTCAGAAACGACCTCTGACGAGGCGGACAGCGCGGAGCAGACCGCTTCCGGTGAAAAAACCGTGATCAATTTCTATTACTGGGACGAGAACCAGAAAGGCGGCATGGACGAGCTCATCTCTCTCTTTGAGGCCTCCCAGGATGAGGTCGTGGTGGAGTCCACCATCGTTCCCTGGGGCGAATACTGGACTAAACTCCAGACCGCGCTTCCCACAGGAACAGGGCCTGATGTGTTCTGGATGAACATCAATTCGGCTGAATACATTGATGCAGGGCTTCTTCTGGATCTGACAGAGAGTCTGAACAGCTCAGGTTTCGACAAAACCAAATATCCGGCTGCTGTGATGGAAATGTACGAAAGAGACGGAAAAATCTACGGCGTCCCCAAGGATTATGACGGAACGGCAATCTATTACAACAAGGCGATCTTTGACGAAATGAAGGTGGAGTATCCTCAGCCCGGATGGACTTGGGATGATCTTCTGGAGAAGGCGCAGGCTCTGACCAACGAAAATCATTACGGATTTGTATCCCGTCCGGATGGAAACTCAGGCTACCAGAACTTTGTTTTTCAGAATGACGGATGTCTCATAGATGATAACCGCATGCCGAAGGTAAACGGCCCGGAGGTAACCGAGGCTTTGCAGTTTATGCACGATATGATGTACAAATATAAAGTTTCCCCTACCGGAAGCGAACAGTTGGAGTTTCAGCCGGTTGATATGTTCCTGTCCGGTCAGGTAGCCATGATGACTGACGGTTCCTGGGATCTTGTACGGTGCGTCGAGGCTCTCGGCGCCGACTGCCAGATCGCAGAGCTTCCGGTTAAGGCGCGCCAGGGAGCCACCACTCACGGATTGGCTTACTGTGTGTCAGCAAATACCAGCAATGCAGACGCTGCCTTGAAATTTGTAGAGTTTGCCGCCACAAAGGAAGCACAGGAAGCGACTGCCCAAGCGGCAATTCCCGCATACGAAGGAGCAGCCGAGACATGGAAAGAGCTCTATCCCGATCAGGATGTACAGATTCTCCTGGATTCCGTAAACTACGCTTCTCCCAATCCTCATTATGCCAGCAATCACTCAGAGACAGCACAGGTTTTCACAGACACGATTTCCGCAATATGGGTGGATGAAAATGCAGACATTCAGGCAATGCTTGACGAAGCACAGTCAAAAATGACCGAGGCTGCAAATAAAGAGTAATCAGGAGAATACAGAAAGGGGCCGTCTGGTTTCGGCCCCTTTCTGGTTACAATAAGCCTGCCTGCAAAAGAGTCAGGGCGTTTTCCCGACTCATGCAAGAGCCGGCATACTACAGACAGGAGCAATATAATATGAAGACAAAAAAATTCAAGCAGGAGTGGCTGTGGGCCTATATTTTTATCTCCCCCATGGTGATCGGAACCCTATGTTTCGGGATCTTGCCAATCCTGTACTCCATTGGTCTCTCTCTGATGCGCTGGGACGGGCTGGGCGAGAAAGTTTTTGTGGGACTGTCCAACTTCGCGGAGCTGGCAAAAAACGAAAAGTTTGTCTATGAGATCAGAAACACGCTGGTCTACACTCTCACCGTGGTCCCGGTTACGCTACTCATCTCCCTGGGCGTGGCCAATCTCTTAAACAAAGGCCTTAAAGCCACCGGTTTTTTCCGGGTAATCTATTTTCTTCCCAACATTGTCATGCCCGTGGCTGCGGCCATGGTGTGGCGTTGGCTGTTAAACTCAAAGTTCGGGGTGGTAAACATTGCCCTGAAAGCGCTCCACCTGCCCGCCCCCAACTGGATTTCCGATCCAAAATATATCCTGATTTCTTTGATCATTGTCAGCGTCTGGACCGGAGTGGGCTACAACGCCATCATTATCCTGGCGGGATTACAGGGAATATCCGCCTCCCTGTATGAATCGGCCCGTCTCGACGGCGCAAAAAGCCGCCAGATCTTCTGGAAGATCACCGTGCCGCTTCTCACACCCACTCTGTTTTTCCTGCTCACCATGTCTATCATGAACGGCATGCGGGTGTTTGATATTGTTTACACCTTTATCGGAAAAGCCGACCAGGGAGGCCCCATCGTGGACGCCTCCAGAACCGTGGTTTTCGGGATCTATGAGAAGGCTTTCCGGTTCATGAGTATGGGATCCGCCTCGGCGGAAGCCTTCGTGCTGTTTCTCATGATCGCGGTGGTGACCGTGATTCAGTTCAAATTCCAGGATAAATGGGTATTTTACGAATAGGAGGGGCGTATGGGACAGAAAGGAAATAAACTTGTAAACAATATCATTACCTATGCGATCCTGATTCTTGGAACGGTGATCATGCTGGTGCCTTTTATCTGGATGGTACTTACGTCTTTTAAGACCTATGCCGAGACGGTAAAAATCCCCGTCCAATGGCTGCCCTCCGCGTGGAATCTGGACAACTACCGGGAGGTTCTGGTGAAACTGGATTTTATCCGATATTACAGAAATACCATCCTAGTCACCGTGCTGACGCTGGTACTCATGATGTTTATCGGCTCGCTGTCCGCATTCGCCTTTGCCAGAATGAATTTCCCCTTCAAAAACCCGATTTTCTATATGCTGCTGACGGTTTTTATGGTTCCGGCACAGATGACCATGATCCCTAAGTATCTGATCGTGAGCAGCCTGGGATGGGTGGATTCCCTGAAGGCCATCGTAATCCCCAACCTGTTCAGCGTCTACACCATGTTCATGCTGCGGCAGTTTTTCGCCGCCATCCCGCAAGAACTGGAGGATGCCGGAAAGATTGACGGCTGCTCCTGGTTCCGACTATACTGGACCATAGAGCTCCCACTGTGCCGCAGTTCTTTCGTGGCTATGACGGTGCTCAACGTACTATGGTGCTGGAACGACCTTCTCTGGCCTCTGATCGCCACCAGTTCTGATAAGATGCGGGTATTATCCGTGGCTATGGCCACATTGCAGGGCCAGCACGGCACAGAGTATCATCTGCTGATGGCGGCCGGCGTGATGGCTATCATCCCCATGATTGTGATTTATTCTTTCGGACAGAGGTATTTTATTGAGGGCATCGCCTTTACAGGAGTAAAAGGATAACTATTAACCCATTCTCTCAAGCGCCGCATCCGATGAATGCGATGCGGCAGAAAGGAAGGTTCAAAATGAGAATTGATGCACACGTACATATGACCGGAAACGAGTCAGATTCCTCCGGACTGATGGAAAGGCTTGAAAAGGCAGGATTTGACGGAGCCATCGTCTTTTCCCCATCCCCCAACGGAATGCTGGGTAAGTCCTGTCCGAACCAGGAGCGGCTCCATAAGCTGCTCCGTTATACCGACGGGCAGGAAAATCTGTATCCTTTCTATTTCATTGATCCCACCCATGAGGACGCGCTGGCACAGGCTGAAGCGGCAAAGACGGCAGGGGTAAAAGGATACAAGGTCATATGCAACCATTTTTATCCCAGCGATGAACGGGCTATGGAACTTTATCGCTGGATCGCCGCACAGGATATGCCTCTCATGTTTCACTCCGGTATCCTGTATGACGGTATCAACATATCAGGAAAGTACAACCGCCCCTGCGAGTTCGAGCCCCTGCTGTCCATAGAAGGTCTGCGTTTTTCTGTCGCCCACCTCTCCTGGCCCTGGGTGGATGAATGCATCGCGGTGTACGGAAAATTTAACGCTTTCCTGGAACGGAATCCCGGCGGGAAAGCCGCGAAAATGTACCTGGATATTACTCCCGGTACCCCTCCCACCTTCCGTGGGGGTGCGTTGACCCACCTGTTTGGAAACGGCTTTAAGGTGGAGGACATCGTGTTCTGGGGAAGCGATAACCACGCTGAGGATTATGACCATGCTTACGCTGAACGGATCCGGAAACGGGACTATGAGATCTTTGAAAAGCTGGGACTGCCCCAACAACAGCAGGAGAAAATTTTCAGGGATAATGTGAGGGAGTTTTTGAGGTTATAAGCTGCTCCACATGCCACACGGAAATGCCGCAATAACAAAAAGTAAGTGAACAGGTTCTTCCGGTTAAAATAGAGCAGGCTTTTGGGTCTTACTCCAAAAGTCTGCTTAAAATAATTGAAAAATAAGGGACTTTATGCCATGATATAACTACTCAGGCAAACCATATTAAAATACTATAGTTTTAATCTAAAAAGGAGCATGTTCACTATTATGATCTACTACGAAGACAACGAAATAAAAATACGCGACTTAGAGCCCGAAGACGCTCCTGTCATCACCGCAGAAGAAATTGCTCAGGGATGGGACGCCTCCGTGGAAAAATATGAAAAAAGGCTAAGGCATCGGACGGAAATGAACGCCACCGCCCTGGTTGCCGAATACCGCGGGCAGGTGGCAGGCTATATTAATGTCTACCCCGATTCCCCCTGGGGCGCCTTTGCAGACATGGGGTATCCGGAAATTGTGGACTTCGGCGTCCTTGAAAAATTCCGCAGGCACGGCATAGGCAGCAAGCTCATGGATGTGGCGGAAGAGATTGCCTCAAAATACAGCGACACGGTGTATCTGGGCGTGGGGCTCCACAGCGGATACGGCAGCGCCCAGCGCATGTATGTGAAACGGGGCTATCTCCCCGACGGCTCCGGCGTGTGGTACGGAAAAGGAGTCTGCGAGCCTTATGGGGAGTGCTGTAATGACGATGATTTAAATTTGTATTTTTCCAAGAAGCTCAGGTAGCGGGTACATCCTCTTTCTGAAACAGCTCCTGCCAGGAGGCATGGAAGATCATATCCTCATAGACCGGTTTATAGATGTCGTAGGGAACGCCATCCTCCGTAAACCACCCCATAAACAGAGAGCCCGCACTGTATCTTGACGGCACAGGCTCTGCCTTTGGCGTTTCACCGTCTTTGACACAGAGGATCTGCCATATCTCCCCGTCCACCATAAAGTTTACATTATGATAGCTCTCTTTCTCCAGCCAAACCTGATTCAGGAAGTTTCTTCTCTCCCGCACAAAATATTTTAAATATCTCACATCATTGTCATATTCCTCATAATACTGATACCGGTTCTTTAGCTCCTCCCACCGGATGCTGTCCATCGCGGCAGATTTGCGGCTCTCCTCCACCATCTCGTCGATTCCTTTATCCAGCAGCGTATTGAGATAAGGGAGGGCCTTTTCCTCATACATTTTTACCATCCGCTCATAGAAATCTTCCTTTTCATACAGCTTTACAAATACATCCGTGCCGTATATATGGTCGTTTAATCTAGTGATTCCAAGGGGATTGCTGGCAATCCGGTCCAGGTTGCAGTTACCGAAAGCCACATCATAGTCCCACACGGGGCCGGCGAAAATCTTCGTGCTGACCAGATCCTGGGGTTTGTAAAAGAAGCTGCTGGTAACGCCGCCGTCATAATTCTTGGAAATCTCCTCCACAAGATATTTCTGAATGAAAGAATCCACATCAATATACTCTGAATAATGCTTTTTTGTCAGCGGGTGAACCCCATCCTCCTGCTCTATGGCATCCTGGAATTCCTGCATCAGATCCGCGATATAATTGACCTGTTCCTCCGAGGCGTAGAGAGGGCTCTGGAGGGTATAGCAGTCCCCCTGCTCGGTTATAAAACCGCTGATTTCCGTCTTAAAACGGGTCTCAAGCTCTCTTTCCAGCAGATAGCCTCCTGTATTGTCTTCCCCGGGCAGTCCTGTCCGGGCCCACTTTCTGGTTCCGTCCTCGTTTTCCAGCCGCTCTATTTTTTCAAGCTCCTCCGGACTGTATACGGCCTCCACCAGCTCCTCCATATCCCGGATGGCAACCCCGTTCTCGCCCACCTGTATCTTTTCAGTAAAATAATAATTGCCCCAAAAACAATTATTGATATAAAGGTCTATCATCTGCCCCTGGGGCACATAGTTCATTTCCAGCTTTTTGGCAAGCTCTAAGGTGATCTGATTGCGGAGCCTGGTCTCATCATATCCGTTTGCCAAAAGGTTAAAGCCGACGGCCCTGCCAAAGCCAAAAAGATCCATCTTCTCACAGAGCTTAATCTGATACGGCTTCTTGGCAAGCCCCCAGGTGGAATTTCCTCTTCCTTTGATGCTTTCCGCCTGTCCGGCATACAGGATTTCTCCCTTTTCATCATAAAAAACCGCGGCTCCGGCTTCCTGATTTTCTTTGTCCGCGTCAATCTCTTCCATGGTGCCGGAATCCGTGGAAAGGCAAAGCACAGGCAGATCCGAGGAATACATAAAAATCAGGCTGCTTTGCAAAAGCCCGGCACCTTCCCGGTCTGTCAGCAAAAGCTCATAGGTCTTTTCTTCCGCAATCTGGCGCAGAACATCTCCCTCTTTTACCTCTCTGCCGTCAATATGAAGGGCTGCTTCCTCCACCGTCTCCACGATCAGGCCTTTTCCTCTGGCAAAGCCCGGCAGAAAAAAATAGCAGTCCCCCGCTTCATCCTGCCACATCGAAACCTGAAATCCGCCCTTCTCCCCTTCCAGCGTCAAAGACACCTCCGGCAGTTGGGAAATGCGGCTTTTTGCAGCTTCTGTCCTGCCGGTCTTTCTTTTATCCGCCGTCTGCTTCTGCCCTTCTTCCGTTTTCTGCCCGCCCTTTGAGTCCTCTTCCTGCCCCAGATCAATTTCCTCTCTGTCTGCTTCTTCGATCTTTTCCTTGACAATCGGGTATCCCACCAGCAAAAAAAGCAAAGAAATATTTATGAGAGCCAGCACAAGGGCTCCTCTTCTGTTCATTTCCATTCTGTCCTCATTTATCAGTTTGTCAAACAACGGATGCCGGCTCTGCCAGCCATCCTTGTGTTTCACGCAAAGTCGATTCTTTCTCCAAAATTTCCCCCGGGTATTCCTTCACAGCCCTTTCCGCATTCCGGCAGATCCGGTCCATCAGATGCTGCCCCGATTCCCGGTAAATATCCTCCACCGGAATATACGAGGTGGTGATTGAGGGAACAACATAATCCGTAAACTTACTTCCGTCAAAGCCCGCCACCATAACTTCCCCGGGTACTTTAATTCCCGCTTCATGAAAAGCTCTCATGGCTCCCAGAGACAAGTTATCGGAGACACACAGCAGCGCCGAGAAGGAGATCTTTTGTTCAATCAGTTTTTTGGCCGCCTTGTAGCCGCTCTCAAAATAAATATCCTCCACATTCACAATACGGTTGGGCTCGATCACAAGCCCGGCCTCTTTCAGCGCCATCTTATATCCTTCGGCTCTCAATCCCCCCACCTTGGGACAATCCTGCTCCGTGGTAAAAAGGGCTATTTCCCGCGCACCTTTTTCGATGAGATACTTGGTCATCCGATAGCTTTCTTTTGTATTATTGATACAAAAACAGGATACATTCTCTGCGGTCTTCAAATCCAGCCCTTTGGCCGATTCCAGAACCAGCACAGGAATTCCAAAACGGCTCACTTCCTTCTCCCGTCCGCCTATGCTGTCTCCCACCATAATGAGTCCCACCGCCTTGTTTTCTTTAATGGCCTTAAGCGCCGCCACGATCATGTCCTCACCGTTGGCATACCGGATGACCAGCTTGTAGTTCTCTCTTCTGGTGATCTCCGTATAAATCAAAATTGACGCATTCACGGTGGGGTGCTGGGGGTCGTTGAACAGAAGGACAACACTCCTGCTGCTTTGTCTTTTCAGATTCTGCGCGGCATTATTGGGGATATAGCCGTGCCTGTTGGCTGTCTGGATCACAAGTTCCCGGGTTTTGGGACTAATATCCGTGTAGTACCCATTGAGAGCCTTGGAGGCTGTCGCAATGCTGACTCCGCACTCCTTTGCCAAATCTCTGATTGAATAGTCCTTACTCAAATACTGCATCGCCGTTCCTCTTCACAATATAGTAAACATCGAATTTATTTGCCGTTCACTATAATAAGCAGTTGTCAGGTTCCCGCCGCTGACAACTGCTTATCATTATAAATTAACTCTTCTGAAATGAAAACTGTTTTTGCACAAATTCTTCCGTTAAATCTTCCGGACCGCTCACCTTATCTCACTCCCACTTTTCTTTTCGATGCATCATCCAAAAATATCCTGTGATCAGCGGAACCGCCGCTATAACCCAGGTCACCGGATTGACCAGGCAAAGCATCCCGTAGGTTCCTTTCCGGTATAAAAAGATCACCCATACGATTCTTGCAATTAACTCCAGGGCTCCCACCGTCATCGGAACCGCCACATTTGTCATCCCCTGCAGAATATTCCTGAACAGTAAAATGGAAGCCACTCCCCACAAAAACAGGGAGAAGGTATTTACATACTGCAGCCCGTAAGACATGACCTCTCTGTCAGAGCTCTCCACAAACAAGCCCAAAAGACCTGTTCCAAATCCTCTTAATGTCCCTCCCAGCAAAAAGGCAGTCCCCATCGCCAGCAGCACGGAAGCCAGGACGCCTTCCCTGATCCGCTCCTTTTTCCTCGCCCCATAATTTTGACCCACATACACAGCCATAGCGGCGCCAAAGGCATTCAGCGGCTGCAGGCAGAACTGCTCCAGCTTATTTCCCGCCGTATATCCGGCAATCACATTCACTCCAAAAGTATTGATGGCCGACTGCAGGGCAAGAAACCCCACCTGCGTGATGGAGGCCTGAGCCGCCATGGGAACTCCCATTCTGAGAAGCGCCATTACACAGTCCCTGTCAATGACTCTGTCCTCCTTTTTCATCCGGAACAATTCCCTGCCCCTTATGGTGTAAACACTGCATATAATTAATGCGGTCAACTGAGAGAGAATCGTAGCGCATGCCACTGCCCTCACGCCGTTTGCCATCCATTTCACAAAACAAATGTCCAAGACTACGTTCAATATACTGGAAAACAGCAAAAAAAGCAAAGGCGTCCTGGTATCCCCAAGGCTGCGGAACAGCGCATAGAAAAGGTTCAGCACCGCCGTGATCACCATTCCCGCTATGATGATGGATATGTAGCCGTATGCATCCCTGAAAATTTCTTCCGGCGTATTCATAAGATTTAAAAACCCCTCGAGAAAAAACAGCGCGATAACGGAAAGGAAAACCGAAATACCGCTGATCAGAAGCAGAGAGTGATAAATTGTTTTTTTGACCCACTTATCTTCCCCCGCGCCGAACTTATTTGCCGTTACCGTTGCAAACCCCTGGGTAAGCCCCATAATAAAGCTTGATATAAAAAAGTAAATATTCCCGGTGGCTCCTACTGCTGCCAGTGCAGATGAGCCCACCATTCGTCCCACTACCATAGTATCCACCATGTTATACATCTGTTGAACCAGATAACTGATCAGTATGGGGACCGTCAGCCTGATGATTATTTTGTAAGGATTCCCTTCTGTCAAATTATGAAACATATTTCCCCTATTCCTGATCTTTTAGTTTCAGCCCGTCATAAGCCGCAAATACCCGATAAGGCTTTGTCTCCCTCGCCTGGCGGCACAACTGCTCCAAATCCTCATGGGTATACTCCTGCTCCTGATTGATATGGGTTAAATAAACCTCTGCTTTCTCCTTCAGGGTTCCCTGGGCAAACAGCCTGTCGCAAAGCTTGATGCAGCTATGTAAATCCAGATGGGAATAAGGCTGATCGCCTCTTTTTGCGCTGCCAAAGGTGCATTCCAAAATCAGTTTATCCAGCTTATGCCCCTTCAGAAAATGCAAAGTCTCCTCGGAGTAATACCCCGTATCCAACGCATACAAAAACTTCTTTCCGTCTTTGTGCCTGATCAGATACCCTGCCGCGTTCCTCTCAAAGTGGGCCGAATGCTCTCCCTTTATGGGTGTCACTTCAAATTCCCCGACCTGATACTGCCTGAAAAACTCCAGCCTGTGAAATTCATAATCCTTTTCCAATTCCCTGGAAAAAAAAGACTCCTTGCCGTCGAATGCCATACGGTCTAACGCCTCCAGCATCTGATAACCGTCCCCATTCAAATAAACATGAAGCTTTTCCCCGTTTCCTCTGCTGATCATTGGCTTCAGAAACAGATTGCCAATATCCAAATGATCCTCATGCGTATGCGTAATTAATAAATATTTCAGATCATACAAGTCTGTCCCTGTTTTCACGCACCCTGCAAAAAGGTCCGGGCCAAAATCAATCAAAAGCTCTCTGGAAACCCGGAAGCCGGAACGCATCCTCACTTCCTTTCCGCCCTTTTTCCTTGCGTTCTCACACACTCTGCACCTGCAAAAGGGTGTGGGAATCCCCTCTGCCGCCCCTGTACCCAGAAATAACATCATTTTTTCATCCATTATGGCACCTCCGTCAGCCTTCCAACCCCGGCCGCATTCTCTCCTCACAAAATATTTGCCCAGCGGTTTACAAAAACGTTTTCGTTAATATTTTTATATTACTTTAAACTCTGATTGTCAACAAAAAAGATAGGAGACTTTTACTAAATATGGTAAAATAGACAAAAAACTGCACCGGTGCAAAAGGAGGGACACAAGGAAAAATGGAACGAGAACTGTTAGCAAAAGGCCCTGTTCTGGATGAAAAGGGCCGCCCCATCCCGGGTTTTTCCAGAAAAAGTACTTTAACCTATAACCGGAAGTCCATCAAGGCTCCCCCATGGCGGATCAAGGAGTGGGATTTTTATCAGATCACAAACGATCATTTATGCCTCCAGCTTACCATCGGACACGCCGCCTACGCAGGACAGGTAAGCATGATGCTGTTTGATTTTCAAAAGGGAAAAAAATACCTGGATGTGTGCCGGACCCTGGCCCTGCCCTTTGGCTCCCTGCACATGCCCGCCAATGCCGAACAGGATCATACCCTTGCCTATTCCCGCAAAGGGCTTCCCAGCAAATACGGAAGCCGCAGCATTTTTATGAGCTTTGAGGCGGCCGGCCAGAGCCGGATTCTGACCTGCCGCTGGAAGGATCTGGAGATATATATCCGGTTGGAGCGGCAGAACCCGGATTCTCTGGTAATCAACCTGCCCTTCGACGAGTATGCCCACGCTTTCTATTATAATCATAAAATCAACTGTATGACGGCAGAGGGTTATGTACGCACCCACAAAAAGGAATGGAGCTTTGAAAAAGAGGACTCCTTCGGCATTCTGGACTGGGGCAGAGGAGTGTGGCCTTTTCATAATGAATGGTACTGGAGCAATGGCAGCGGATATTTGGAGGGAGAGATGTTCGGCTTCAACCTAGGCTGCGGCTTCGGAAACACGGATACAGCCAGCGAAAACATGCTTTTTTATAAAGGAAAATCCCACAAGCTTGGAAAGGTAGATTTTATCCTGGGAAAGACCTATATGGATCCCTGGCATTTGCGCGACCGGGAAGGGCGGCTGGATCTGTGGCTGACTCCGGTTTTTGACAGAGAGACCAAAATCAGGCTTCTCTGGGTCGACAACAACTGCCATCAGATGTTCGGAAGCTTCTGCGGCACCGCCGTTTTGGACGACGGCACAGAGCTTGAAGTCAGGGATGTAATCTCCTTTGCAGAGCACGCAGTAAATAATTGGTGAGAGAGGATTCCTTATGACCTGATTCTTGCATTTTCCTTTAAACAGTGTTATTATTTTAACGAAGTTATGGTGAAACGCCGAGAAGCGGCGCATAGAAGTTCTTTCCAAAAAACTAATACTATGAGGTGAAGCAAATGAGTAAGACATTCGCGGATTTAATTGCCAGAGTCAATGACTGCGGGATGAAAACAGTTTCTGTTGCTGTTGCCCAGGACTCTGCCGTGCTGGAAGCTGTGGTAGCTGCCAAAGAAAGAAAGATCGCCAACGCCATTCTGGTAGGCGATGAGAAGAAGATCAGGGAAATCGCAGACTCCCTGAAAATGGATCTGAGCGGTTTTGAGATCATCAATGTGGAGGATATGGCAGAGGCTGCCCATACGGCCGTTAATCTGGTACACGAAGGCCGTGCCGACATGTACATGAAAGGCCTCATCGATACCAAAGGCTTTTTAAAGAGCGTTCTTGACAAAGAGGTTGGCCTGCGCACCGGTAAGCCTCTCTCCCATGTCTGCGTGTTTGAGGTAGAAGGCATCGACCGCCTGCTCTTCTTAACCGACGTGGCCTTCATCCCTTATCCCACTTTGGAGGACAAGGTACATATTATTAACAATACCTTAGAGATCACGAAAGCCTGCGGCATCGAAAATCCCAAGATCGCGCCTCTTGCCGCCGTGGAAGTAATCAATCCCAAGATGCCCGCTACCGTGGAAGCCGGCGAACTGACCCGCATGAATAAAGAAGGAGAGATCACCGGATGTATCGTTGACGGCCCCTTATCCCTGGATCTTGCCATTGACCCCGAGGCGGCCAAACACAAAGGAGCCACAGGCAGAGCCATCCAGGGAGATGCGGATATTCTTCTTTTCCCTGATATACACGCCGGAAATCTGGTATACAAATGTCTGGTACACACCGCCAAGGTGGTAAACGGAAACATCCTCACCGGAACCAAGGCCCCTGTCATCCTGACCTCCCGTTCCGATGATTTTGAGACCAAGGTAAACTCCATCGCGTTAGGAGCCGTTGTAGCCGAAGCTATGTCAAAGAATTGACAGGTCAAAGAATTGACAGGTCAAAAAATTGAAAGGAGCAAAACAGTATCATGGCTGTAAAAAGTTTAATCATTAATCCCGGTTCCACCTCCACCAAAATCGGCGTGTTTGAGGATGAAACCCTTTTATTTGAGGAGACCCTCCGCCATTCTACGGAAGAGATCGCAAGCTATGCCTCCATCGTAGACCAGAAGGATTTCCGCAAACAGATCATTTTGGACTTGTTAAAGGAAAAAGCGTTCGACATTCATTCCCTGCAGGTAGTAGTAGGAAGAGGCGGAATGCTAAAGCCCATTCCCGGCGGTACCTATGCGGTAAGCGACGGGCTGCTTGAGGACTTGAAGATCGGAAAGCAGGGACAGCACGCCTCCAACCTGGGAGGAATCCTTGCAAGAGAAATCGGAGATTCCATCGGGGTTCCTTCTTATATCGTAGATCCCGTGGTTGTGGACGAGCTCATGCCCATCTCCCGCTACTCCGGGGTTCCCGAGCTGCCCCGCACCAGTGTGTTCCATGCGCTGAATCAGAAAGCGGTGGCCAAGCGCTATGCCAAAGAGCAGGGCAAGGCCTATGATTCCTTAAATCTGATCGTTGTTCATATGGGAGGCGGCGTTTCCGTCGGCGCTCATGAAAAGGGACGTGTTGTGGATGTTTTTAACGCTCTGGACGGAGACGGCGCTTTCTCCCCCGAAAGAGCCGGCGCGGTTCCCACCGGCGCACTGATCAAAATGTGCTTTTCCGGTGAATATACCGAAAAAGAGGTCTACAAAAAGGTAGTGGGCAACGGCGGTTTCAACGCCTATGTGGGCACTAATGACATGCGCGACGTGGAGAAAATGGTTCAGGGCGGCGATCAAAAGGCAGCGGAGGTCAGAGAGGCTTTCATCATGCAGGTTGCCAAGAACATTGGCTCCATGGCCTGTGTGCTGAAAGGACAGATCGATCAGATCATTATCACCGGAGGTATTGCCTACGACAAGGTAGTGGTTGGCGGTTTGAGAGAGCGCGCCGGCTTCCTTGCTCCCATCACGGTTTATCCCGGCGAGGACGAGCTGCTTGCCCTGGCTCAGGGCGCCCTGCGCGTTATGAGCGGAGAAGAAAAGGCAATGGAATATTAAACGGATGCCGAAAGGCGCGAAAAAAAGCTGCCGCAGTCTTTATGTCTGCGGCAGCTTTTTTTCATGTAAACTATTCTTTTTCTTCTTTTGCTCTCCGAAGCTTCTCTTCCAGGATACCCGCCGCTTTTT
This sequence comes from uncultured Lachnospiraceae bacterium, assembly GCA_910579425.1. Taxonomy (GTDB): domain Bacteria; phylum Bacillota; class Clostridia; order Lachnospirales; family Lachnospiraceae; genus Suilimivivens. The sequence continues at coordinate 40,623 of CAJTVL010000031.1, forward strand.
TCTCATCCCTTTTTTCGTTGTTGATTCGCAGATACCTTCTCACCACACACAAAAGCGCCACACTGACCACTGAGACAAAGTCCTGATAGGGGGTTGTCTCCCCCACGATCATATGTCTTGCCACAAGGAAAATCAACACCTCGATGACATTTTCAGAATTGGGCTTACAAAGCATTACAAGAAACTCAATCCCGATTACCAGCATAAAAATCTGATCCATGTAGCCGCGGAAAGAAGATGTGTCCAAAAGCAATTCCCTGAAAAGATCCACGTTTCTGATCAGGCTGCAGGTGGAAAACAGAATTCCCACCAGCATCAGGGCCGCCGCAATCATCTCCAACACCTCGCATATGATATGCACCGTTACCTTCAGCCTTTTGAATCTGTCCATAAGTTCACCCATTCCAATACCCCCTTACGCTTCCGCGTACTTCCTTTCTAAACATTTTTGCCCTTCTTTGCAGTATCCTTCCGCAAGAGCAGCGACACCAGGCTTGCTTATCCGTCATCTTATCTGTCATGCGCCGACCTTGCAAACAGCAGGAACATGGGAAAGATCTCCAGCCTTCCCGTCAGCATAGCCACCGATAATATCACCTGCACCCAATCCGAATACACGCTGAAATTCGCCATAGGGCCTACCTGGTTCAGGCCTGGCCCGATATTATTAAAGCAGGAAAGCACCGCCGTCAGATTTGTTGTAAAATCCAGACCGTCCAGGGAGATAATCAACGTAAAAGCGCAGATCAGAATCATATAGGCCGCCGCGTAAATCCTTGTAGAACTCAGAGTCTTCCTGTCCACCGGCTTCCCGTTTATGCACACGGTGACCACTTCCTTGGGATTTATTATCTGTCTGATTTCCGCCACAAAGGACTTTACCAGAATCAGCACCCTCGATACCTTCATGCCCCCTCCGGTGGAGCCGGCGCAGGCGCCGATGATCATAAGCAAAACCAGCAGGTGTTTGGAAAACTCCGGCCAAAGCTCAAAGTCGACTGTGGCGAATCCGGTGGTGGTGATAATGCTTGACACCTGAAAAAATGCCCCTCGCAAAGCATTCCCCACGCTTCCTGCCCCACGCAGAATATTAACGGCAATTGCAGCCGTGGAAAGCGCCACAATCACAAAATAGGCTTTGACCTCCTCCATGGAAAAAGCTTCCTTAAATTTTCCAAGCATGATCAGGTGATACACCGAAAAATTCACGCCGAATAATAGCATGAAAATTCCCAGCGTCACCTCGATCGCCAAGCTTCCATAGCCTCCAATGCCCGCGCCGGAGGTCGCAAATCCTCCGGTTCCCGCCGTGCCAAAGGCAATACAAAAGCTGTCAAAAGGCTTCATGCCAAGGATACAAAGCAGTACCACCAAAATTAAAGTCATGATTCCGTAAATACTGTACAGGATCCGGGAAGTAGTGCGCATCCTTGGAACCAGCTTTCCCGCCGTGGGCCCCGGAACCTCCGCACGCACCAGATGCATGGAATTATCATTTTCCATGGGCATAACCATCATGAGAAACACCAGTACTCCCATCCCCCCGATCCAGTGGGTAAAGCTCCGCCAGAAAAGAACCCCTCTTCCCAGATCCTCCGGCCTGGCAAGAACGGACGCCCCTGTGGTGGTAAAACCGGAGACAATCTCAAAGAGCGCATTCCAGTAGCTGGGAAACCCTCCGCCCAAATACAGCGGCAGAGCGCCGATCAAGGAAATCAGGATCCAGGCGGAAGCCACAATAAAATAACCGTCCCTGCTGCTCATTCTCTGGGCAGAATGAGGTTTTACCGACATCATCAGCGCTCCCATCACACCCGAAGCCGCCACCGTAATCAGAAAGCCAACGGTATCTCCGTCTCCATAAAACAGGGATACCAAAAGCGCCGGCACCATAAGAAGAGCTTCCAGAAAAATGATTTTTCCGACTATACTTACTATAATCCTTTTATTCATAATTATTTTTCACCTTTCCAACAAATACATTCTCTCTGCCTTTGTTGGCTTATGTGATAAAAATATCTTCCAGACGTGCAATCTGCCTGCCAATCGTTACAACCAATGCCATATCGCCGGGTAAAAGCACATCGTCTCCCCGGGGGATAATGGTCCTGGTATCCCTCATAATACAGCCCAGCAGAATATTTCTCTTAAGCTTCAAGTCCTTCAGCGGAATATTCAGGTTTCTGTCCTTTTCGTCTATTTTAAACTCGATAAATTCGATCTTTCCATCCATCAGCCGGTACAGGGACTCCACCGCATCATTGTCCTCCGCATTTAAAAGAGAGCGGCTGTAGCCAAGAATCCGGTCTGCGGCAACATCCTCCCTGGATACCGTACAGATTCTGCTCTCAGGCGGCAGCACCTTAAGCCTTGACTTGGCGTTGATTCGTGAAACTACCTTATTAATTCCCTGTGATTCCGCATACATGGCTGCCACAAGATTATACTCGTCATCTTCTGTCATGGCAATAAAGGCATCCGTATGGGAAATATCAGTCCCCGACATTGCATCAAAATAATTCAGAGTATCGTCACACAGAACCGCCGCCTTAGGCATAGCCGCGGACACCTCGTCGGCGATTCTCTGGTTTCTCTCCACAATAGTTACTTTCGCCCCCTGCTTTAACAATACGCCGGCCAGGTAACAGGAAATACGTCCGGCCCCGGAAATCATTACGGACTGCATGGGTTTGATGGGAAGCTTTAACTTTTTAAAGGACTTGCGGAATTCCTCCGGCGCCCCCGTCATATACAAAATATCTCCGGAGCGGATTACGGTTTCCCCGTTAGGTACATAGACATCTCCGTTTCTGACCACGGCACAGATCAGCAGATTAATGCCCATATTCTGGTTGATCTGGATCAGTGACTTTTCATTCAGAGGAGAATTCGCCCCTACCGTCATTTCCACCAGCTCCGCCCTGCCTCTTGCAAACACCTCCACCCTGGTGGCAAGGGGAAAGCGCAGCAGCCGGAAAATCTCCATGGCCGTGGCAAGCTCCGGATTGATGGTCATGGAAAGCCCCAGCTTGTCTCTGTAAAACCGGTTCTGGCCGGCATAGTCCACATCCCTTACCCGGGCAATGGCATGCTTGGCCCCCATCATATGGGCCGTCAGACAGCTTAAAATATTCAACTCATCCGACTCTGTCACCGCAATAAAAATATCCGCCTTGTCCGCGCCCAGCTCCTTCAGGGTCGTATAGGACGCCCCGTTTCCCTGATAACTGATCACATCCACCGTATTGCCTATACTGTTTACCACACTCTCTTCTCTGTCGATAATGGTAAGCTCATAGCCATCCCGGGACAACTGTACCGCAAGGGCTTTGCCGATTTCCCCGCCCCCTACAATAAAAATCTCCATATCCTTATGGTATTTCAACTTTAGATACCTTCCCTTCAGTACGATATTCAAAAACCGTTCAAATATCATTATATATCATGTCTGCAGGAAATCAAGCATCGGAGCCAAAAGTAAAAATTATCTTATTTTAATATGAACCTCACGAAGCTGCTGCTCCGTCACCTCACCCGGCGCGCCGCACATAAAGTCCTGGGCCGTACCGCTCATGGGAAAGGCAATAATCTCCCTGATGTTTTCCTCCCCCCGCAGCAGCATAATCATCCGGTCCACGCCCGGCGCCATGCCTGCATGAGGCGGCGCGCCAAACTGGAATGCATTGTACAAAGCGCCGAATTTTTGTTTCAGCACTTCCTCATCATAGCCCGCAATCTCAAACGCCTTCACCATGACATCCAGATTATGGTTCCGCACTGCCCCGGAGGACAGCTCCACGCCGTTGCACACAATGTCGTACTGGTAAGCCAAAATCTCCAATGGCTCCCTGCTGTTTAAGGCCTCCAGTCCCCCCTGGGGCATGGAGAAGGGATTGTGGGTAAAACCGATCTCTTTCGTCTCAGGATCTTTTTCAAACATGGGAAAATCATTTACAAAGCAGAAGCGGAACGCGTTTTTTTCACAGATTCCCAGACGCTGTCCCAGCTCGTTTCGAATCTGGCCTGCAAGACTGGCCGCCCTCTCCTTTTTATCGGCGATGAAAAAAATGGTGTCCTCTTTTTCAAGGCCGGCCAGCTCTCTGAGCTCTGCCTTCAATTCATCAGGAATAAACTTGTCAATCGGCCCCTTATAGGATAAATCCTCCTGTACCTCCAGGTACCCCAAGCCGCTCATGCCTATGTCCATGGCAAATTTCAGCAGCTTTTCATGGAACCCCTTAGACTGCTGCCCGTGAATCCGGATTGCCCTGACCGTTCTGTTTTGGAACGGCTTAAAGCTGCAGCGGCTGAAAAATTCGGACAGATCAATGATCCGCAGGGGATTGCGCAGATCAGGCTTATCCGTGCCGAACTCCAGCATAGCCTGTTCATAGCCAATCACCGGGTAGGGAGCCTTCGTCACCTCAAAGCCTTCCGGCGCAAACCTCTCAAAGGTGGCTGTCAGCACCTCCTCTCCCACCCGGAACACATCCTCCTGGGTGGCAAAGCTCATCTCAAAATCAAGCTGATAAAATTCCCCCGGCGAGCGGTCCGCCCTGGCGTCCTCATCCCTGAAACAAGGGGCAATCTGAAAATATTTATCCACCCCCGATACCATAAGAAGCTGCTTATACTGCTGAGGCGCCTGAGGGAGGGCATAAAATTTCCCTTTATAGTGCCTGGACGGCACAATATAATCCCTTGCTCCTTCCGGGGAGGATGCGCACAAAATCGGAGTCTGCACCTCCATAAATCCCATTTCCGTCATTTTCTGCCGCAGGAAAGCAATTACCTTTGACCGGAAAATCATGTTGTCCATTACCTTACGGTTTCTCAAATCAAGGAAACGGTATTTTAACCGGAGATCCTCCCTGATCTCCCTTGAAGATGCAATTTCAAAGGGAAGCTGCTGATAAACCTTACCCAGGATTTCAACCTGATGGGCTTCTAATTCAATCGTCCCCGTGGGTATTTTGGGGTTGTAGGTTTCCTCGTCTCTCTTTTCAATGCCGCCCGTGATACTGACACAATCTTCCCTGCTGATTCCTTTTAATAAGGAAGTATCTCTCATAACAATCTGGAGTACCCCATACATATCCCTCAAATCAAGGAAGGATACCCCTCCATGGTCACGGATATTTTCCACCCAACCCGCCACCTTCAATTCCTTTCCGATCTCATGCTCGGAAATCTGATCCAAAGTACATTCGCGATACGCTGATGATAATTTCATAATTCTCCTCCCTGGCTCCTGCCGCATAATCGGGTAGGAGGCTACCCATTAATTGAGTAGCCGACCTCCCACACCACTGT
>CAJTVL010000032.1 GCA_910579425.1 uncultured Lachnospiraceae bacterium
AAGGCTTATTTCCTGCATGATTTGTGCGAATTATTTTTTCCTTTCAAGGCTGTTTTATAGGGGCAATGACTCTTTTTCACGGCGGCCCGCAGCTCCACATAGCAGCCGCAGGCCTGACATGTCCCTGCTTCCAGGTAATCACATTGCTTACAAAGGGAAAGCCTGCCTTTGTAAATCTCCTCTGCGGTTTTTACGTCCCTGTCCAGAAGCTCAATGTAGCGGTGAAGCTGCTTCATATATGCCTCCTCGTCCATTTCCCGCAGGAGACACTTATAGCAGCGGCGTCTGTTTTCGGTTTCCTCTTTCATGGATCAGCGGATCTCCAGACTGATCACACTGCAGGGTGGAATCGTAAGGCAAACGCCTCTTTCCGTGACCGTCACGTCCTCAAATACCGCTTCCTTCACCATCTCCGGCTCCTCAAAGGTATTGTGGGCATGCATCTCGCCGGTCAGAATTGCAGCCTTTACCTGTTCCGGCCTGGTCTGCGTCAGCACAATATCCACAGGATAACTCTCTGTGGCAGAGAGATTGGCCAGTGTTGCCAATATGCTTCCATCCTTTTGGAGCGAAACCGACTCCTGCAATGCGGGCACTTTGTTTTCCGCTGTCCCGATTACCTGTTCCCCTGCAAAAGCGCTTTCCAGCAACTCCGCGTCCTGATGCCCCTTATACATATGGAATACGTGATAGGTAGGCGTAAGCAGCATCTTATCCCCCTCCGTGAGAATCACAGACTGCAGTACATTCACCATCTGGGCAATACAGGCCATCTTCACACGGTCACAATGCTTATTGAAAATATTCAGGGTGATTGCCGCTACCAGCGCATCCCGCATGGTGCTCTGCTGATATAAAAATCCCGGATTCGTCCCCGGCTCCACATCGAACCAGGTTCCCCATTCGTCCACGATCAGGCCGATCGCTTTCTCCGGGTCATATTGATCCATGATCGAGCTGTGCATACGGATCAGTTCTTCCATATAGAGCGCCCGGCCAAGGGTCTGATACCAGGTTTCCTCATCAAATTCCGTGGCGCTTCCCTTATTGTCCCATCCCCCCGGATGCACATAATAATGAAGGGAAAGACCGTCCATAAACCCATGGGTCTTCTTGCCTCCGGAAGGGCTTGCATAACAGGTTTCAAGTACCTTGCCCGTCCAGTTCACATCGTCCACATTGGGACCGCCGCAGATCTTCTTGATGGGCGCCGCGGAATTGTAATGGCGGATATAGGTCTGGTATCTGCGGTAAAGATTGGCGTAATACTCCGGCGTCATGTTTCCGCCGCAGCCCCAGTTCTCATTGCCTACCCCAAAATAATCCACCGTCCAGGGCTCTTCATGTCCGTTGGCCTTTCGCAGATCTGCCATGGGCGAGACGCCGTCAAAGGTCATATATTCCACCCATTCCGACATTTCCTGTACGGTGCCGCTTCCCACATTTCCGTTAATATAGGTTTTGCAGCCCAACTGCTTACACAGCTCAAAAAACTCATGGGTTCCGAAGCTGTTGTCCTCCAGGACGCCGCCCCAGTGGGTATTGATCATCTTTTTGCGGTTTTCTTTCGGGCCGATCCCGTCCTTCCAGTGGTATTCATCCGCAAAGCATCCCCCCGGCCAGCGCAGTACCGGAATCCGGATTTCCTTAAGAGCCTCCACCACATCCGTGCGCATCCCGTTCTTATTGGGAATCCCGGAACTTTCTTTTACATACAGCCCCTCGTAAATGCATCTTCCAAGATGCTCCGAAAAGTGTCCGTAAATTTCCGGGTTGATATGCCCCTTTTTCTTTTTTTCATTTATGTATAAAGTTGCCACCAATTTTTCCTCCTGATTTTCCCTGTCTTATTTTGCAAGAAACTCCTTTACCCTGCGGTAAACGCCGTCGCCGTCCAGTCCGTATTTCACAAGCAGGGCGCCTGCCGAGCCGGATTCGCCAAACACGTCGTTGATACCGATCCTGCACACCGGTACGGGATAGTCCTCGCACAATGCCTCGCACACAGCGCCGCCCAGGCCGCCGATAATGGTATGCTCCTCCGCCGTTACCACCTTCCCCGTCTTCCTTGCGCTCTTTATAATCAGGTCCTTATCCAGCGGTTTGATGGTATGGATGTTGATCACCTCCGCGCTGACGCCTTCGGTCTCCATTTTTTCCGCCGCTTCCAGGGCTGCAGCCACCATAATTCCGGTAGCCACGATCGTCACGTCATTTCCCTCCTTAAGCAGCACGCCTTTTCCCATTTCAAAATGATAATCCGGCCTGTCGTTGATCACCGGAACTGCCGCACGCCCAAACCGCAGATACACAGGCCCCTCATAGTCCAGCGCCGCCTTTACGCACGCTCTGGCCTCCACCGCATCCGCAGGATTTAAAATCGTCATGCCCGGAATGGTACGCATCAGGGCAATATCCTCATTACACTGATGGGAAGCTCCGTCCTCTCCCACCGTGATCCCCGCATGGGTGGCTCCAATCTTCACATTTAAGTGAGGATAGCCGATGGAATTTCTCACCTGCTCAAAAGCACGGCCCGAGGCAAACATGGCAAAGGTGCTGGCTACCGGAATCTTCCCCGTCAGGGAAAGGCCTGCCGCGATCCCCATCATGTTTGATTCTGCGATTCCGCAGTCAATATGCCTGTCCGGGAACTTCTTCTTAAAAACCCCTGTTTTGGTAGCCGCTGCCAGGTCGGCGTCCAGTACCACCATATCCGGATAGCTCTCCCCAAACTCTGCAAGCGCCTTGCCATAGGCTTCTCTGGTTGCGATTTTCTTTACTTCTGACATAATGCTTCACCGATCCTTTCCAAATCCGCCATAGCGATCTGATACTCTTCATCATTAGGCGCCTTCCCGTGCCAGTCTACCTGTCCCTCCATGAAAGAGACCCCTTTGCCCTTCAGGGTATGGGCAATGATTGCCGTGGGCATTCCTTTTGTTTCCCGCGCTTCCTGAAAAGCCTTACGGATCTGCTCCATATCGTTTCCGTCCTCCAGATTGATCACATGGAAATTAAAGGCCTTAAATTTCTCGTCAATAGGATAGGGAGAGCAGACCTCGTCGATTCTGCCGTCAATCTGCATCCCGTTATTATCCACAATCACCACAAGATTGTCCAGTTTGCGGAACCCGGAAAACATGGCCGCTTCCCATACCTGCCCTTCCTCGATCTCTCCGTCCCCGAGCAGGGTGTAGACGCGGAAATCCTTTCCCGAAAGCTTTGCCCCAAGAGCCATTCCGGCTGCTGCGGAAATCCCCTGTCCCAGAGAACCCGAGGACATGTCAACCCCCGGCACATGCTGCAGGCAGGGATGTCCCTGCAGGTAGGAACCCAAATGGCGCAGCGTGGGAAGATCCTCCACCGGAAAATAGCCCCGGTTTGCTAGGGCGGAATAAAGCCCCGGAGCCGTATGCCCTTTGGAAAGCACAAAACGGTCCCTGTCCTCCATTTGGGGATTTTGAGGGTCAATATTCATTTCCTCAAAATAGAGATATGTAAAAATATCTGCCGCCGATAATGATCCGCCGGGATGGCCGGCCTTTGCGCCATGTACTGCGGTAACAATACCCTTGCGAACTTCATTCGCCTTTTTTTTCAGTTCTAAAGTATCCATGCTTCCTCTCATTTCTGCCGCTTACACGGCCAATTTAAAGTCACCAACTTCTGATTTTTATGGTAGGTGATTCCGTCTGTTTTGTCAATTATATTTTAGTAAATTCTATAATATTTTATGTTTTAATAAATTCAATGGTGTGCAGCTCATATTCCCCCTCCTTCTCATATACATTCCTTTCATATAGAAAGCCCAGCCTTTTCAAAAGTTTCTTTGATGCCGCGTTTCCTTCTTTTACCAGCGCCTGTACCCTGTCAAAGGCAAGCTCCCTTCTTGCATATTCCAGTATGGCAGCGCAGACCTCAAATCCGTAGCCCTTTTTTTGATATGCCGCTTCGATCACAAATCCCAGCTCCGGAAATTCATAGCCCTCCCTCACACTAAGCCCTGCCCTGCCGATCACCCGCCCCTCTTCCTTTAGCAGGACGCTCCAAAGGCCATATCCATAAAATCCGTAAATCTGGCTAATATAAGCCTTCATATAAGCCAGCTCCGCCTCCTTTTCCGGAAACAGATTTTCCATATATCGGGTGATGGCAGGCTCGCGGTAAATCCGGTAAAACTCATCTACATCCTGGAGAATACTCTCCCTGACCTGCAGCCTCTTTGTTTCCAGAATATCCCAGGGAATCCCCGCCAGCCTTTTGTAAACCTCCTCGTAAGAACGATACTCCAGGGCAGACACATCCTCTATTGCGTACCTTACTCCGGGAAAGCTTAACCCCTGGTTTTTTTCGTGATAGAGCGCCGCCAGGTACCAGCCCTTTTCAAGATATTGATTCGCCGCCTCCGGCAAATCCGTAATCAGCAGTGTCTCCCCGGCCAAGATACGCTCCTGCCCCGAAAGAGCGTCCTGCCCCTCTGCCTTACGCAGCTCCACCTCCACCCAGGGGGCCTTTTTCTTTATATTTGCCAAAATCTCAGCGCTGTTTTCCCTGAAAATCTCAAAATAATATTCCGACAGCAAAAAGAGAATCCATTTTAGCATTGTAATGTCCTTTCATTTCAGATAAAATAGGTACTATAGCCATTATAATACATTAGCATAAGAAAGGATATTATGATTATGGTTCAAAATCCTGTTGTTACATTTACAATGGAAAGCGGAGATGTGATCAAGGCAGAGCTTTATCCTGACATCGCACCGATCTCTGTCAACAACTTCATCAGCCTGATCAACAAAAAATTTTATGACGGGCTGATCTTTCACCGGGTGATCCGCGGCTTTATGATTCAGGGCGGAGATCCGGAAGGAAGCGGCATGGGCGGCCCTGGCTACAGCATCAAAGGAGAATTTTCGTCCAACGGCGTCCAGAACAACTTAAAACACACGGAGGGCGTTCTCTCCATGGCAAGGAGTATGGCCCCCGACTCGGCAGGCTCCCAGTTTTTCATCATGCACAAGAATTCTCCCCATTTAGACGGGCAGTATGCCGCCTTCGGGAAGGTGATCGAAGGCCAGGATGTGGTAAATAAGATCGCAGAAACCGCTACCGATTATTCGGACAGGCCTCTCGAAAACCAGGTTATGAAAAGCGTTACTGTAGAGTGTTTTGGGGTGGAGTACCCGGAGCCGGAGAAGCTGTAAAAAAATACCCGTGGCTTCAGATGTCCATTCATATTTTGTTCATATTTATTTCAAAAAAACTTAATTACCATTACATTCTTTAGACATTTCTGTGCCATATACTTATACCATAAGATACAGCAAGCGATAAAAGAACAAACGATCAAAGCTGTTCTTACATTTACAGATTGCCAACCTCAAAGTAACTGATTTATTAATAACTTTTTCATAATAAATGCCAGGTAAGCGAAAGCTTATCTGGCATCCTCCCTTTTTGTAGGAAATTTCCTTGTGCGGGACTGCGCACTTAAAAAACGGCTTGCTCTTAAGCAAGCCGTTTTTGGTGACAAATCCGTTTAATTTCAGGCCTTTCCCTCGGATCCAAGCACTGTGGTAATCTTATGGGCAACTACTTCCTTTACGTAAGCGCGTGCATCTGTCAGATACTGTCTGGGATCAAAGTGATCAGGATGAGCGAACATATGCTCTCTGATCCCTGCCGTAAGGCCGAGACGCAGATCGGAATCAATGTTGATCTTACATACGGCAGACTTGGCAGCCTGGCGAAGCATATCTTCCGGAATACCGATTGCGTCATCAAGCTTACCGCCATTAGCATTAATGATATCTACATACTTGGGCAGTACAGAAGAAGCTCCGTGAAGCACGATCGGGAATCCGGGAAGCCTTCTGGTTACTTCCTCCAGAATATCAAAGCGAAGCTGAGGCTTCTGGCCGGGTTTGAATTTGTATGCGCCATGGCTTGTTCCGATTGCGATTGCCAGGGAATCAACGCCTGTCCTGTTCACAAAATCCTCAACCTGATCAGGCTGTGTATAGGATTCGGAACCATGTTCCACCTTAACGTCATCCTCAACGCCTGCTAATGTTCCAAGCTCAGCCTCCACAACAACGCCTCTTTCATGAGCGTAGTCGGCAACTTTCTTGGAAACCGCAATGTTGTCCTCATAAGAAAGGGAGGAACCATCGATCATAACTGATGTAAAACCGCCGTCAATACACTGCTTGCAAATTTCAAAGTCCCCGCCGTGATCCAGATGAAGAGCAATGGGAATATTGGTCTCTTCCAGAGCAGCCTTTACAAGGTGTACCAGATAAGCATGCTTTGCATACTTTCTTGCACCAGAGGAGCACTGAAGGATAATGGGAGATTTCAGTTCATCAGCAGCTTCTGTGATAGCCTGTACGATCTCCATGTTGTTTACATTGAAGGCGCCGATCGCGTATCCGCCTTCATATGCCTTTTTGAACATTTCTGTGGTTGTTACTAATGGCATTTTTACTCATCCTTTCTTTATTTGAATTTAATAGTAAAGCTGAATATCTTTCGTCTCATTATAACAGATTCCGGGTGAATTGCAAAGACCTGCTTTATTGTTTTATCTTATCCGAGTATTCTTATGCTGAGAGCCTGCTTCTGATTTGTAATCTCCACAAATTTATGCTCTCCGCCGAATTCCCCGTCCAGGGTCCAGGCAATTTTCTCCTGGGAGCTGATGCGCAGCGCGCTGGTTTTAAAGCAGTACATACAGTCTGTGTTAATATTTCTGTTGATCAGTGCCGCCATAATCAGATTCAGCTCCATGGGGTTATTGGGCATCTTGATCAGAGTAACCTCGAATTCCCCGTCGTCAAGCTGCACATATTTGCCTGTAATCCGCTTAAAGCCTCCAACCGAGGTGGAATTTGTAATCATTCCGAACAGGAAATCCCCTTCCAGGGAAAGCTCCCTGCTCTCCACCTTTATTTTATATGCTTTGACAGAAGCAAGCCTGCGCATCCCCTCCAGGATATAGGCCATATGCCCCAGGACATTCTTAACATCCTGAGAAGTCTCATAGGAAACCTCGGTAAAAATTCCGAACGCGGCTATATACACAAAAATATCGTCATTGAAAGTTCCGATGTCACATGCAAAGTTTCTTCCCTTCACGATCACCTGCGCCGCATCTATCATGTTTCTCGGGATATGAAGGCTGTTTGCAAAATCATTGGTACTGCCTGCCGGTACGTAGCCTATGGGAATTTTCCTCTCGCACTGCATCATCCCGGTTACCACCTCGTCCAGCGTACCGTCCCCTCCGCTGCAGACAATCAGATCATAATACCCTGTTTTTCGCTCCGTCACGGCTTTGATGCCGTCTCCCCTGGACTGGGTAGGATATGCGGTGACCTCGTAACCAGCCTTTGCAAATATATCGATAATGTCCAGCAGATTGCTTCTGATCTTTGCCTTGCCGGCCCTGGGATTATAGATGAAAAGTATTTTTTTCTTTTCCATCGCGATACTCCTGAAAGCTTCAATCATGCCAAAAGAGCAAAGCACTTATCTCTCATGCCTTGCTCCGTTTATTTTCTGCATTTTAATGTTTGCTGCCGCTTAAATACTCTTCAATGGACTGTATTGCCTGCTGCTCATCCTTTCCGTCCGCGGAAACCGTCACCGATTCTCCCGTATCGAGCGCAAGGCTCATCATTCCCATAATACTTTTTGCATTGACCTTTCTTCCCTCTGACATAATATAAACAGAGCTTTCGTGCTGGCTTGCCACCTGAACCAGCATCGCCACCGGCCTGGCCTCTAACCCGCCATTTAACTGAATTTTGATAGATTTTTCAATCATAATAATAACTCCTCCCTTATCCCTTAATCCTTTCAGCCATCTCGCTGAGCTTTCGTAATCTGTGATTTACACCGGATTTGCCTACCGGCGGATCAAGGTACTTACCTAATTCCTGCAGTGAGCTTTCGGGATACTCCAGCCTGACCTGCGCCATCTGCCTTAAATTTTCCGGCAGATTGGACACCCCATAGCTCTTTTGCAGCAGCAGAATATCTTCAATTTGTTTATTGGCTGCTTTGACCATTTTGGTAATATTGGCCGCCTCACAATTGACCTGCCTGTTTACTGAATTGCGAACCTCCTTTTCCACCCGGAGATTCTCAAGCTCCATCAGTGAGACATGAGCCCCCATTACATTCAAAATGTCGACAATCCCTGCTCCCTCCTTCAGATAGACCACATAGTACTTTTTACGCCGGACTATTTTGGCCTCAATCTCGAAGCTGCAGATTACCTGCCGTATCTGCCTGGCCTGGGCTTCATACTCGCATACGAATTCCAGATGATAGCCTTTTTGGGGATTGCTCATGGATCCAACACACAAAAAAGCGCCCCGCAGGAAAGCTCGTCTGCAGCAGCTATTTCTGATGAGTAACGGACTGATCTCCTCCGAAAGCTGATGCAGGACGCCATTCTCATCCAAAACCTTAATTGCCTGTAGTACCTTATCAGCATTAACATTAATAATAAATGTTTTTTTTGATAATGTAAAGTATTTTCTGGAAACGAATAAATTTTCGGACAATAAGGTGATTTTCCTTTTCCCCTCTTCCGCCCGGTCAATACGGCAGCCAAAATGAATTATTGCAGCCAACTCCGCTAGCTGGCAATGCCTGGAATCCGGAACCACCTTCTCCAATTCTTCCTTTACTTCTGATGAAAACGACATACTCACACAGTCCTTCCAGGCCGCCCCTGTCAAAACAATCCCAGCCAATTTTCCGGCCTCAAAAGCCTCTATACGCCTTGTCCCACATCCCTGTGGGCAATTTTGATGCCATACCTGCTCTTGTGCTGCGTATGGCCTTTCATGCGCTCAAACAGTTTATTGGCCAGCGTTACGCTCCGATGTTTTCCTCCGGTACAGCCAATCCCGATCACAAGCTGGTATTTTCCTTCTTTGATGTAATTAGGAATCAAAAACTCCACCATATCCGCCAGCTTTTCAATAAAGACATGAGCCTCCGGGAAACCCATCACATAATCCTGAACCTCTTTGTCATTTCCTGTCTGGTGCTTCAATTCATCGATATAAAACGGATTGGGCAGAAACCTCACGTCAAAAACCAGGTCTGCATCTGCCGGAATGCCATATTTAAATCCAAAGGACAAAACAGTCACCATCAGATTATTATATTCTTCATTCTGCAGAAAAATACGCTCCAGTTCTTCTTTTAACTCTCTGGTCAGAAGATTGGAGGTGTCGATCACGTAATCCGATTTTCTTCTGATATTGTCCAGAATTTCCCTCTCTTTTGTAATTCCGTCTTCAATCCGCCCGTTGGGAGAAAGAGGATGAACCCGCCTCGTCTCTTTATAGCGTTTCAGAAGCGTCCTGTTATTCGCCTCCATGAAAAGAATCTCAAAGGTATATCCGTTATCCCTTAACTTTTCCAGCACCTTCTGCGCACCGTCAAAGGCCTGGTCCGCACGAACATCCAGCCCAAGCGCAACCTTTGTCACCTCACCGCCCGGGGCGGCAATCAGCTCCACAAATTTTTCAATCAGGGAAACCGGAAGATTGTCCACGCAATAAAACCCGGCATCTTCCAGCATCCGCAGCGCCGTGCTCTTGCCGCTGCCGCTCATACCCGTTACAACCACAAACCGCATGTTTTTCCTCCTCAAAAGTCTCCTAAAAGGATCACCTCTGTTTCGAGTGTAATTCCCGTATTTTCTCTCACTCTTTTCTGTACTTCCCGTATCACTGCAAGGATGTCCCCCGCCGTGGCGCCGCCGGTGTTTATCACAAACCCGCAATGCTTTTCGGAAACCTGAGCTCCGCCCACACGCAGGCCCCTAAGCCCTGCTTCCATGATCAGCTTCCCTGCAAAAAAAACCTCCGGTCTTTTGAAGGTGCTGCCCGCACTTGCATATTCAAGAGGCTGTTTTTCCTTTCTTCTCTGAGCAAGCTCCTCCATTCGCGCACGGATCCCGCTTTCCTCCCCCGGACTAAGCGCAAATACTGCCTCCAGCACAGTCAACGGTTTTTTCTTAATCACGCTGGTCCGGTAGCCAAATTCCATGGCATCGTTTTCGATTACGGAAATTTCACCCCGCTCATCTATCACCGTTACCTGCCTGACTACCTGCTTTATTTCCCCGCCGTAGGCGCCCGCGTTCATAACCAAGGCGCCGCCCACGGTGCCAGGTATCCCCGAGGCAAACTCCAGTCCCGTCAGTCCATTTTCCAGGGCAAAACCCGCCACCCTGGAAAGAAGCGCACCCGCTTCTGCTCTGATGCATTCTTCTTCCGCCTTAATTCTGTTCATTTTGCTTCCGATCTGAAGCATCACACCTGGATATCCTCCATCTCCCACCAGCAGATTGCTTCCGTTTCCTAAAATGAAATAAGGAATCCCATTTTCTCTAAAATAGGGAAGAAGCGCACCCAACTGGTTCACACTTCCAATCCTGACCAGGCACTTTGCTTTTCCGCCTGCCCGAAAGGTGGTATGTCTGGACATGGGTTCTTCCACCAAAATATCCTCCCCGGGTACGTACTTTTTTATAAAATCCAATACAAATGAACTGATTCTCTCCACTTTGCCTCCACTATCATTTTTTTACGGCGTCCAGCACCAGCTTGGCTGCTCCGTAAATCCCTGCATCATTTCCAAGAGTGGCAAGCACGAATCTGGCGCTGCGGCTTCCATGGAAAACATTTTTCTCATAGTGAGGCCTGATATAATCGATCAGGATCTCTCCTGCCTTCGAAACGCCTCCGCCGATCAAAATAGTGTCCGGATTAACCACTCCGGCAATCACCGACAAGCCGTCCCCTAAGTATTTGCCAAACTCCTGGGCCACCTCTATGGCAAGGGCGTCCTTTTTCTTGACAGCGTCAAAAACGGTCTTGGCAGAAACCTCTCCCTCTCTGAGGATGCTTTCCCTGTCGCTTCCTGCAAGCTTCCTGTTGGCCAGCCTTGTAATACCGGTTGCGGAAGCATACTGTTCCAGACAGCCCTTGTTGCCGCAATTACAGCTTTCTTCCTCCCGGTCCTCTACATGAATGTGCCCGATTTCTCCGCCTGCTCCCACAGCGCCTGTCAGAACCCTTCCGCCTGTGATGATTCCGCCTCCTACGCCTGTGCCCAGGGTCACTGCGATCATATTACTGCTGCCCTGGCCTCCGCCCTTCCACATTTCTCCAAGGGCGGCCACGTTTGCGTCATTTCCCGCCATAACGGGCAGGCCGAGGATCTTTTCCAGCGTATCCTTTATACTGAACTTTCCCCAGCCGAGATTCACCGCCATGTGGATCACCCCGTTGTCGTCGACAGGGCCGGGAGCGCCTGCTCCTACTCCCACCACTTCCTCCGCTGTCATGTTCTTTTCCCTGATCTTGTCCTGGATACTCTTTGCAATATCCGGCAATATCTTTGCCCCGGACTCCTCCGTACGGGTGGGGATTTCCCATTTATCGAGGACATTTCCCTCCACGTCAAAAAGGCCAAGCTTTACCGTTGTGCCGCCAATATCAACCCCAAAAACATACTTACTCATAGATTTACCCTCTCCTTATCTTTATTACTGTTTTCTAATTTTATGCAATAAAATTTTTTATGCAATAAAATTTTTTATGCAATAAAATTTTTTATGCAATAAAATTTCTTTTGTCAGTATAACCCCCTGCAGTTCTTCCTACAGGTCATCCTCGTCCTCATCCCGTCTTTTCGCCAGGGATTCCTGTACCCTCCGGTACAGCTCCTGCGCCGCGTTGTATCCCATCTTCTTCTGCCTGTGATTGATTGCCGCAGATTCGCAGATAATTGCCAGGTTCCGGCCCGGCCGAATCGGAATATTGTGGCATACTACCTTGTTCCCCAGGTATTCCGTATACTCCTCCTCCAGCCCCAGTCTGTCATATTCCTTTTCTTTGTCCCAGTCCTCCAGACAAATGACCAGGTCAATATTTTGGGTATCCTTGACATTGGATACACCAAACAATGTCTTTACATCCACGATTCCGATACCGCGGAGCTCTATGAAATGCTTCGTAATATCCGGCGCGGAGCCTACCAGCGTATCATCGCTGACCTTCCTGATCTCCACCGCATCATCGGCTACCAGACGGTGGCCCCTCTGAATCAGCTCCAAGGCAGCCTCCGATTTCCCGATTCCGCTTTCCCCTGTGATCAGGACACCTTCCCCGTAAATATCCACCAGAACGCCGTGAACGGAAATACAGGGGGCCAGCTTCACATTCAGCCACCTGATAATCTCCGCCATAAAAGCGGAGGTCGCCTTTTTGGTCATCAGCAAGGGAACCTTATATTCCATTGCAATCTCCATAAAAAGCTCATTAGGCCGAAGCTCCCTGCAAAAAACAAATGCCGGTATCTCACAGGAAAGGAGACGTGTATAAATTTCTCTCTGTCTCTCCTGCGGGAGCGCCCCCATATAAGTATATTCCACAAAGCCAATGATCTGAAGTCTGGTAGCCTCAAAATGTTCAAAATAGCCGGCCAACTGAAGCGCGGGCCTGTTAATATCCGGCTGTTTGATCTTTATTTTGGATAAATCCAGCTCCGGTGTCAGATTGATCAGCTTCATTTTCTCAATGATCTGCTCCAGTTTTATGCTTGCCATACCCTACCCTCTTTTCTTTTTCAACAACTCGGCTTCTGCGCTGAGCCGTTAATTCTTTCTTTCAGTCTAACACAAAAACGCTCTGACCTCAATGGTCACTCCTGCCCGCCATGAAAGAAATCATAAATTCCCTGAGCCACGGACAGGGGGATCTCATCCACTCCCGCAAGGGTATCCACCCCGGCATTTTTTATTTCTTCGATGGATTTAAACCTGCGCATGAGAGCTTTTCTCCTGGAAGGCCCTACTCCCGGAATCTCGTCCAGCACGGACTTTACCTGTGCCTTGGATCTTAAGGAGCGGTGATATTCAATGGCAAAGCGATGGGCCTCGTCCTGAACCCTTGTGATTAACTTAAAGCCCTCGCTGCCTCTGTCAATTTCTATCTCTTTATTATTATAGTACAATCCTCTGGTATTATGATTATCATCCTTCACCATTCCGCAGACAGGAATCTCCAGTTTCAGTTCTCCCAGAACCTGAAGGGCGATATTTACCTGTCCCTTGCCGCCGTCCATAAGCAGCAGATCCGGGAATCTGGTAAAGCTTCCAAATTCGTTTTCCAGTTCTTTGTGTTCCAGCTCTTTCTGCTCTTCCATTCCATGAAGAAATCTTCTGGTAAGAACCTCTTTCATGCAGGCATAATCATCCGGCCCGGAAACGGTTTTGATGCGAAACTTCCGGTAATCGCTGCGCTTGGGCTTTCCCTTCTCGTAAACGATCATGGAACCCACATTGGCAAATCCGCTGATGTTGGAAATATCATAGGCCTCCATCCGGCTTACCTGCTCAAGCCCCAAAAGCCCTGCAATTTCTTTTACCGCGCCTATGGTTCTTCCTTCCTCACGTCTGATGCGTTCCTTATCCTGGCTGAGCACCAGCATGGCATTCTTGGCCGCCAGTTCCACCAGCTTTTCCTTATATCCGATCTTCGGCACTTTTATATAAACCCTGTTTCCCTTTCTTTTGGTCAGCCATTGCTCGATCACCGCTATGTCCTCTATCTCCTCCTGAAGCATCAGCTCCCTGGGGATGAAAGGGGTTCCCGCATAGAACTGTTTGACAAAGTCCAGAAGGATCTGAGCTCTGGGAGTTTCCGACACATGCGTCATATAGAAATGCTCTCTGCCGATCAGCTTGCCGTCCCTGACAAAAAACACCTGAACCACCGCGTCCCTGCCGTCGCAGGCCAGCGCGATAATATCCTTGTCCTCCCCGTCGCTGTCCGTAATTTTCTGCTTCGTGGCAATTTGCTTCACACTGTTATACAGATCCCGGTAACGGATTGCATCCTCAAATTCAAGGGCATCGGAAGCCTTTTGCATATTTTCTTCCAGTTCCTTCAGCGTCTCCTGATAGCTGCCGTTTAAAAAGTCCAGAGCCTTTTTTACCTGCCCCTGGTATTCCTCCTGGGAGACGCTTTCCTGACAGGGGGCCGTACACTGCTTAATGTGATAATTCAGACACGCGCGCCCGCTTCCGCACTCCTTGGGAAGATTCTTATTGCAGGTTCTCAGCCTGTAAAGCTTATTGATCAGATCAATCGTATCCTTCACCGCCGCCGCACTGGAATAAGGACCGAAATATCTGGATTTATCCTTTTTCATCAGCCGTGAAAACAATACCCTGGGATAGCTTTCTCCTGTGGTAACTTTAATATAAGGATAAGTCTTATCATCTTTCAGCAGAGTATTATATTTCGGGCTGTGCTCCTTGATCAGATTATTTTCCAATACCAAAGCCTCCAGCTCCGAGTCTGTGACAATGTACTCAAAGCGGCTGATCAGGGATACCATTTTGTCTATCTGCGGCCCTCTTCCGATATTTTTCCGAAAGTAGGATCTGACCCTGCTATGCAGGTTTACCGCCTTGCCCACGTAGATAATCTGATCCATTTCATCATGCATAATATATACCCCCGGGCTGTTGGGGAGCTTTTTTAATTCTTCCTGAATATCAAACATAACCATGCTCCTGCTTCCACTTTTTGGCCGTAAGAAAACCTGCGTATTTTACCCTGCTTTTACAACAACACGGACACCATTATGAGGAAGCTTTCACTTCTCTAATGATGCCCGTTTAATTAGACCTAAAAATAACCAAGATGCATATTATCCGATGCTTCCTGTTATTTATCTCCGAAAAAATCCGAGGAGGCGTTGGAAAAGCGGCCTGCCGCTGCGCTTTGTCCCGCTGATTCATTTTGGGGGATGCTCCCGGCTTTTTCGGCTTCTTTAGCATCTTCCGCTTCCTTGGCTTCGGCATCCTGCTTCCTTTCGGCAGAATCCTCCCTCACAGCTTCGGTTTCCGGCTTTTCGCCTGTCTCTGTCCGAGCCTTCCCGTCCTGATCCTTTTCTTCCTCCTCGGGCTCCGGAATTCCTTTTTCCATCCGGTAGATCTTCATAAATTCCTTGCCGCTGATGGTTTCCTTTTCGATCAGGTGGGCAGCCAGCTTATCCATCACTTCCCGGTTCCCGGAAAGAAGCTCTTTCGCCTCCTCATAACACTGCTTAAGAGTTTCCATTACCTCCGTATCTACGTCCGAAGCCGTCCTGTCGCTACAGGTCAGCCTTGCTCCGCCTCCCAGATACTCGCTTTCTACAGTCGCAAGACCCATCAGGCCAAATCGCTTGCTCATACCAAACCGGGTTACCATATTCGTTGCAATGTTGGTCGCCTGTTCAATATCATTGGCCGCGCCGGTGGTCACATTTCCAAAGACAATCTCCTCCGCCGCCCGGCCGCCCAAAAGGCTTACCAGTCTGTCGTGAAGCTCTCCCTCTGTCTGCAGGTATTTCTCCTCCTCAGGCACATGCATCACATAACCAAGAGCCCCCATGGTTCTGGGAACGATGGTAATCTTCTGCACCGGCTCGGAATTTTTCTGCAGAGCGCTGATCAGGGCATGGCCTACCTCATGATAGGATACGATCTTGCGCTCCTCCTTGCTCATGATGCGGTCTTTCTTTTCTTTCCCCACAAGCACCTGTTCCACCGCATCAAACAAATCCTTCTGAGTCACATATTCTCTGCCGTGCTGTACCGCATTGATTGCCGCCTCATTGATCATGTTGGCCAGATCCGCTCCCACCGCGCCGCTGGTAGCAAGGGCAATTGCATCCAAATCCACACTCTCGTCCAGATGGACGTCCTTGGCATGTACTTTCAGGATCTCTACCCTTCCCTTCAAGTCCGGTTTATCCACAATAATCCTTCTGTCAAAACGGCCCGGACGAAGGAGCGCTTTATCCAGTATCTCCGGACGGTTGGTTGCTCCCAGCACCAGAATCCCCTTGGAGGTATCAAAACCATCCATCTCCGACAAAAGCTGGTTTAAGGTCTGTTCCCGCTCCTCGTTGCCTCCGCCGTACTTATTGTCACGGCTGCGTCCGATGGCGTCGATCTCGTCAATAAAAATAATACAGGGCGCATTCTTGGTGGCATCCTTAAACAAATCCCGGACACGGGATGCGCCCACGCCCACATACAGCTCTATAAAATCAGACCCGGACAGGGAGAAGAACGGCACCTTCGCCTCCCCTGCCACCGCCTTGGCAAGAAGCGTCTTACCTGTTCCGGGAGGGCCTACCAGAAGGGCTCCCTTGGGAAGCTTGGCTCCGATCTTTACGTACTTGCCCGGATTATGCAGGAAATCCACTACCTCCTGCAGGGATTCCTTGGCCTCATCCTCACCTGCCACATCCTTAAAGGTAATGCCTGTTTCCCGCTGCACATACACCTTGGCATTACTCTTGCCCACGCCCATGGGGCCGCCTCCCTTGGACATCTTTCGAAACAAAAGGCTCAAAAGCCCCCACATGAGGATAAAGGGAAATACATAGGAAAGCAGGAAACTGATAATCGCGCTGGTTCCATCCGCCACCTGTCCCTTTACCTCCACATTACTGGCAAGAAGACGGTTAGTCAGGGTATCATCATCCTCTATTTTACCGGTATAATAGCTTATGGCAGGGTTGATTCCATACATGTACAGAATCGGAGACTGATTCACGGCCTCCGACTGGGGCTGAATATATACCCGGTCCGCCCCGATCACCACCGATTCTACCTTACCCTCCTCCAGCATCTGAATAAATTCATTGTAGGAAATCTCCTGCTCCGCGTCCCCTGTAATCAGCTTCACAAAGGAACTGACTAAAAGAAGCGACAAAAGTGCCGCTATGATAAACATGATAATATTTTGTCTTCTTGGATCCCTGCCGGATCCTCCGGGGCCGCCGGAACCATTGCCGCCGTTTCCGCCTGAGCCGCCTGATCCTCCCGTGCCGCCCTCATATTGATTTAAATTATTTTCACTCATGCTTTCGCTCCATCTGTTTTTCTATAAAAGTCCGGCTATCCGGGTTTTTACGTTCTCTTCCATTATAGTGACTGGAAATCCATAAATCAATAACAAGATTGTGAAACTTTTCTAAAATATTTGCGGTATTTTGGCTTTAACAGTAGATTTTTTGTTCGCTTTCATTGTATAATAGAAATGATTTGTTTCATAATTGGAGGGCATACTATGGCAGTAAAATACGTATTTGTAACAGGCGGCGTCGTATCCGGTTTAGGCAAGGGAATTACAGCCGCTTCTTTGGGCAGACTGTTAAAAGCCAGGGGTTATAAAGTCACTATGCAGAAGTTTGACCCCTATATCAATATTGATCCGGGAACCATGAATCCCATTCAGCACGGTGAAGTTTTCGTCACGGAGGACGGCACGGAAACGGATTTGGATCTTGGACACTACGAACGTTTTATCGACGAAAATCTGGACAAGAACTCAAACGTAACCACCGGGAAAATTTACTGGAGCGTACTTCAGAAGGAACGCCGGGGCGACTACGGCGGCGGTACGGTTCAGGTGATCCCTCATATCACCAACGAAATCAAAAGCCGGTTTTACCGCAACTTTACCGACGAGGAAACCAGGATTGCGATTATTGAAGTAGGCGGCACCGTAGGGGATATTGAGAGCCAGCCTTTTCTGGAATCCCTCCGTCAATTCCAGCACGAAGTGGGACATGACAATGCGATCCTCATCCATGTTACCCTGATCCCTTATCTGAAGGCTTCCCAGGAAATGAAAACGAAGCCTACCCAGGCCAGCGTCAAAGAGCTTCAGGGAATGGGGATCCAGCCGGACATCATTGTCTGCCGCAGTGAGTATCCGCTTAACCAGTCAATCAAGGACAAAATAGCGCTTTTCTGCAATGTGCCCAACAATCATGTCCTGCAGAATCTGGATGTGGAGTATCTTTACGAGGCTCCTCTTGCCATGGAAAACGAGCATTTGGCCCAGGTTGCCTGCGAATGCTTAAAGCTGGAATGCCCCGAACCGGATCTTGCCGACTGGCGCGCAATGGTGGAATCCCTTCGCACCCCCAAGGGGGAAGTAACCATTGCAATCGTAGGGAAATATGTACAGCTCCACGACGCCTACATCAGTGTGGTAGAAGCGCTGAAACACGGGGGTATCTCTAATCTCGTTACTGTCAATATCAAGTGGATTAATTCGGAAAATGTTACCGTGGAAACGGCAGAAACTCTTCTCGGGGACGTAGACGGCATCCTTGTCCCCGGCGGCTTCGGTCCCAGAGGAATCGACGGCAAAATCTGTGCCATCACTTATGCACGGACCCACAATATCCCGTTTTTGGGCCTTTGCCTGGGTATGCAGCTTTCCATCGTGGAGTTTGCCCGCAACGTGGCCGGCTTTAACGACGCACACAGCATTGAGCTTGATCCCTCTACCACCCATCCTGTTATCGCCCTTATGCCTGACCAGAACGGCGTGGAAGATATTGGCGGGACTCTGCGCCTTGGCTCCTATCCCTGTGTTTTGGACA
Source organism: uncultured Lachnospiraceae bacterium (assembly GCA_910579425.1). Classification (GTDB taxonomy): domain Bacteria; phylum Bacillota; class Clostridia; order Lachnospirales; family Lachnospiraceae; genus Suilimivivens. The sequence continues at coordinate 18,499 of CAJTVL010000032.1, forward strand.
AATCCTCCAAAGCCTATGAGCTTTACGGGGAAGAGACCATTCACGAGCGGCACCGGCACCGTTATGAGGTAAACAACGATTTCCGCTCCACCCTGACAGAACATGGCATGAAGCTTTCCGGCCTTTCTCCGGACGGCCGGATTGTTGAGATGTGCGAGCTTCCGGTTCATCCCTTTTTCCTTGCAACTCAGGGACACCCAGAGCTAAAGTCCAGGCCCAACAGACCCCATCCACTCTTTAAAGGGTTTGTGAAGGCCGCTGTCGAGCATCAGAGCAGACAATAATCCGAATACGAAACGCGCACGTCATACGCAGATTAAAAGGGTACATGAATTTCATGTACCCTTTTCGTTCGTAAATCATTTTAACAGGTGCGAACACCCTTGATTCTCAATGGAACAGCCTTGTCACCAGGGATTCCTGATCCATCTGTCTTCTCAGCATCAGGTTCTTGTACTGACTAAGAAGTTCTTCTTTCTTTTTCTCAGAGATAGCCTTGGGCATATCCAGATCTTCCAGACGGCTTCTGGAACTGAGCTGCTCTAAGGATGCAGACGTATTATAATTGTAGGCATACTCCAAACGATTGGTGGATGCACCAATACCGCTCCTCTGGCTTGCCACCTTACTCATGGCTTTGTCAATTGCGTCCAGATTGAAATTGCCTTTCGTTACATCCAAATCTGCGATTCCAAGCTCTTCCAAGGTTGAATTGGCCATTTTGATTGACATGCCCGTTCCGTCGGGATTGATTGCCAGATTCATATCCGCCATACTTCCGTCGAGCAGCTTCTGTTCATTAAACACTGTATTTTTGGCCTGCTCCTGGATCCCCTCTTTGAGCTGGTCAATTTCAGTCTGATAGATTTCTCTGTCGGAAGCTGAATTTAAGCCATTCATAGATCTGAGACCCAACTCACGGATTCTTTGCAGATAGTCCATAATACCGTCTAACGCGCCGTCCGCAATATTCAGGGCTCCAATGCCATCCTGGGCATTATTGGCAGCTACGCTCAGCCCGTTCTCCTGCCGCTGGAGCTTTTGTCCAATGGCAAGTCCCGCCGCATCATCTGCCGCCGTATTAATCCGCTTCCCGCTGGCAATATGGGAATAAGACTGATAAAGGCCGCTGCCTATCGTCATAGAACTCATCACAACACCTCCTTCCATCTTAATTTTTACTCTTTTCTTCTATATTATATAGCGCCCGAAAGAATATTTCAATTCTTTTCATTGACTGGACATATCCTTAAATCCCTCTCTCAGAGTTCTTCCCCTGAAGATGCCTTCCTCCTGCTTAAGCGGGGCTGCCGGGAAATCCAAATAGCCTGTCCGGTCCCCCTGTGCCGGATAATAAAAGGTATAACCGTTAAGCTCGTAATCTATTGTCTCAAAATTTTCATAATCCTTCTGCTTTAATAGGTGTTCCGCCGTCATCCCCCTGCCGGTTTCCATGGTAAAGGCCGCCAGCTTATAGACTCCAATCAGCACCAGGGCAATGTAATAAATCCTGAACCTGTCCAGATGCGGGCTGATCAGAAGATACAAATGCCCCCACACCAGAACCGGGCTCATCCAGAGAAAGACACATCCATACCGAATCAGGGGTGCGCTGAAAAGCCAGAACAAAAAACAAACCGTCAGGACTCCTTCCACAAACAGATAATCCCACATCTCCTTTTTTCTTTTCACGGATGCATAGACCAGCAAAAGCGCCAGAACCAATATCCCGCTCACTGCCATCGCCAAAAACACCCGATCCGTCCCGTCCAGAGCTTTGATCCATTGCGGCAGCCAGGCCCTCATGGACTCACCATACCTCTCCACATCGCTGTAGCCTCTGCCCCACACCTGTATCTCCCTGGCGTCATACTCCGCCATCCCCCTGGGGATCTTAAAATCAAAGGAAAACAGGTCAACGGCTGTAAATGGATAAACAAGCCAGCCGGAAAGAATTACATTTCTGACGAAAAAGGGCAGCGCTGTCAAAAAACCAAGCCCTAAAAAGACCGCCGTTTCCTTTTTTCTTCTTTCCCTTATCATCATAACCGCCGGCTTCAGGGTTAGAAGCAAAATCAAAGCCCCCGAAAGCTTGACCGTCAGCACCGCCACCGCAAGAATACACAGCCAGGCATAAGGCAGAAAGGATTTCTCCTTCCGCTCCGTCAGGTCAAGCCATCGTATCACGAGAAACAGCACCAGCAGGACCATGAAATAGTCGGAAGCAGGCGACACCATCTCATCAAATATATTCAGCAGATAATAAATTCCTATAAGCCTTGCAAAATCGGAAAGCACAGGTTTTCTGCCCCGGCAGATCATGCGCGCCTCCACACAGACCAGTGCCAGAAGGAACCCCAAAAAACCCGCGCACGCATGATAGGACTGACCTCCCAAAAAAGCCATACTATACAGGGCAGAAAGGCAAAATGCCGCACTGTTATAGGCAAGCCTGCTGTGAAGATTCCCCAGCCCCGGCACCGCCCCATACTCTTCAATCCAGCGGATACTCTGAGCGTGATAGAGCCCCGTATCATAATGAATAAGGCCCGTAGACGCACCATAGGCAAACAGCAGGAAAAGAAAAACAATGCCTGCTGCTTTTAGCGGTGAAAGTGTCAAGCGGACTGCGCGGAAATTGTCTGCCAGCTCTGTCCTGTAAACCAGAATACACACAATACATAAAACCAGCAAAACCAGATTCGCCCAAAGGCCTACCCTCCAAAAAATGCTGAAAAACTGTGAGTAAACCATGACCGCCCCTGTTCCTGCATACAGATAGTCCGTTTCCCTCCAGGCCGAATATCCCTCTTTGCCTGAAATCACCCTGATACAGGCAAATCCTGTTACGTAGCAGGTAAACAGCATATAAAGCCAGATCAATATAACTGAAAGCATTTATTTATTCCTGTTTTCTTTATATTCCTTGCAGCTTATACCGGCGGTTTCCCTCAGATCAGCGTCCATCATCATAGATACCAGCCCTCTGAAGTCCACCTTTCTTTTCCAGCCGAGGCATTTTTCTGCTTTCGCCGGATTTCCCCACAAAAATTCCACCTCCGCCGGACGGTAATATTCCGGATTCACATCCACCAGCAGCCTGCCGGTTTCACTGTCATATCCCTTTTCTTGGACGCCTGTGCCTTCCCATCTGATTCCAATCCCCAACTCGCCAAAGGCTACTTCCACAAACTCCCTGACCGTATGGGTTTCATTGGTGGCAAGTACGTAGTCGTCCGCCTTGTCCTGCTGCAGCATCCTCCACATTCCTTCCACATAATCCCCTGCAAAGCCCCAGTCTCTCTTTGCATTCATATTGCCCAGAGAAAGCTTTTCCTGCTTTCCCGCAACAATATTGGCAATTGCAAGGGTAACCTTCCGGGTGACAAAATTCTCGCCCCGTCTTGGCGATTCATGATTGAACAGGATCCCGTTGCAGGCAAACATATTATAGGATTCTCTGTAATTCACTGTAATCCAGTATGAATAGAGCTTGGCCGCGCCATAAGGGCTTTTGGGATAAAAAGGAGTCGCTTCACTTTGGGGTGCGGTTTCCGGCAGGCCTCCGAAAAGCTCGGAAGTGGACGCCTGATAATACCTGCTGTTTCCTCCGTTTACCCGTATTGCCTCCAGAAGCTTTAATGTGCTGACCCCGGTAGCCTCCGCCGTATATTCCGGCACCTCAAAGGAAACTCCTACATGAGACTGAGCCGCAAGATTGTATACTTCTGTGGGGCGGATCTCCGCCACCAGTCTCATCAAATTGCTGGAATCCGTGGTATCTGCAAAGTGAAGAAAGAATTTAACCCTGTTATAATTTGATTTTAAAATATGGTCAATACGGGAGGTATTACTGATGCTGTGCCTCCTGATCAGTCCGTGGACCTCATATCCTTTTTCCAGCAAAAACTCTGCCAGATAGGAGCCATCCTGTCCTGTTATTCCTGTGATCAATGCTACTTTCTGCATAAAATTTTCCTGCCTTTCTCTGCCCTGCCGCTTATCGGCTTAAACCAAATGATACGCGGTTCAATTTTAACCCTTAATACATATTTCCCACAAACAATGCAATGATAATTCCCAGCAAAGCCCCCATCAGAACCTGCAGGGGCGTATGGCCTACAAACTCCTTAAGTCTCTCCTCCGCGCTGATCTGATTCCCCATATTGGTAAACACCTCCAGCATTTCGTTGAGAACCCGCCCCTGTTTCCCTGTTTCCCGCCGCACTCCCATTGCATCATACATAACAATGATCGCCAGCATAACAGATATGGCGAATTCAAAGCTTCCGCCTCCGTATCGTATTCCGGAGGAGGTCGCCAGCGCGCAAACCGTTGCCGAATGGGAGCTGGGCATACCGCCGCTGCCCACCATTCTCTCCGCCACAAATTTCTTAGAGATGATCATATGAATCAGGGTTTTTAAAACCTGTGCCACAAGCCACCCTAAAATTGCCGAAATAAAAATCTGATTTTGAAACAGCTCACTGAAAAAGTCCATCTTTATCCCTCACTGCGTCAATCGAAGAAATGATTCTACAATTATCGTTCTTATTTTACCCTCTATTTTCAATTTAAACAAGTCATTTCCTTACAGATAGCAATCTTTCCACATTCCGTAATATTTTCTTAATATTTTTGTAGAACATTTTACATATTTTTCTAGTGACTGCATTTTTCTTCTGTGCTATAATAAATCTTACGTGTTTAGAAAGGAGTATGGTTAAAAGATGAAAAGATTACAATTGCTTCTTCTTGCAGTCTTGTCTTCATCCCTCTTATTATCCGCCTGTGGAAAAGACACAGAAAATACCATCCAGCCGGTGGTTGAACCCATCGTTGAGGCTCAGCCCGAGGTGAAGGAAGAGAATGTTGAAGAAGCTGAGGAAGAGGAAACAGAAAATCCGGATACGCCGCCTGCCGAGGGTATGGTGAGAAGCAGGATCACAAATGAGTGGATAGACGAGGAGACAGATAAAACCCGTCCTATTGCGGTTATGATCCCCAACACCAAGACCGCCAGCCACTACGGCCTTTCCCGGGCATCTGTTCTTTATGAATGCAATGTGGAGTCCAGCATTACCAGGCTAATGGCCATTTTCGATGACTGGAGCGGCTTTGATAAGCTGGGAAATATCCGCAGCAGCCGTGATTATTATATTTATTGGGCTTTTGAATGGGACGCCCTTTATATTCATTTCGGCGGCCCCTTCTACATAGATGATCTGGTTGGAAGAGCAGATACGCAAAATGTCAACTGTATTAATTATGCAAATGCAAGCTACAGGGACAGCGCAAAGGATTCCACCGACAATGCTTTTACCAGCACAGAAAAGCTAAAAGACGCGATCAGCCATTATGGTTATCCTCTGGAATACCGGGACGGCTATTCCGATGAGCAGCATTATCTCTTTGCCCCGGACAGCAGCCCCAATACGCTGGAACAGTATGACGACGCTATTACCGCTGCCACCGTTGACATGTCCCCTGCTTATCCGGTAACGAACAGTTATTTTAAATACAATGAGGAAACCGGATTATATGACAGATACCAGCATTTATCCGGCACAAGCGACGGTCCCCATATTGACCTGGCCAATAATGAACAGCTCTCTTTCAAAAATCTGCTGATTCAGAATACTTATTATGAGGTAAGAGATCAAAAGGGCTATCTTTCCTTCCAGTGCCACGATACCACCCGGGACGGCTGGTTTTTCACAAATGGAAAGGGAATTCACGTAACCTGGGAAAAAACTTCGGATTATGGCGCTACCAGATACTTTGATGATGACGGAAATGAGATCAAGCTTAACACAGGAAAAACAATGGTCTGCATTGTTGAGGATGGCGATACCTTCACGGTAGACGGACAGGCTATTGAAAATCAGAATTAACTGCAATCATTCATAAAGCGTCGGTTTTGAAAACCGACGCTTTATTTTATTCCCCTAAACCATTTTCAATTGCTTTTACCAGGGTTTGAAGCGCGTTGGCTTCATCCTCCCCGTCACAGATCAGTTCAATCTCGTCACCGCACTTAACGCAGGCACCCAAAACACTTAGTACGCTTTTGGCATTCGCAGTATTTCCCCTGAATGTAAAGGTTATCAATGATTTAAACTGCATAGCTTCTTTGCACAGGATGCCGGCCGGCCTCAAGTGAAGGCCTGTTGGGTTTTTAATAACCACCTTCTGGTTTACCATGCCTATCCCTCCAATTTATTTTCTGCCTGATACACCTGTTTTACACGCATCAGCGTGCTTTATATTATATCATCTTTTAAACTCTTCCACAAGTGCTATCAAAGCATGATATTCTGGATCAGCTCCGCCAAAGACTTCGCTTCCTTTTCTATCATTTTCTGATCCTTCCCCTCTATCATAACGCGCACAAGCGGCTCCGTCCCCGAAGGACGAATCAGTACTCTTCCCTCACCTGCAAATTTGTCCGTGAGTTTTTGAATTGCATCTGCGATTTCCGGATATTCCATATACTTTTCTTTTTTGTGGTTGGGCACCGGTGCATTTACAAGAGCCTGAGGAAGCACTTCCATTATAGAGGCCAGTTCCGAGAGTTTCTTCTCGGTTTCCACCATAACCCGCAGGAGATGCAGCGCGCTCAAAAGGCCGTCTCCGGTGGTATTTTCCTTCAGGAAAATAATATGTCCGGATTGCTCCCCTCCAAGGCTGGCGCCGATTTCCTTCATTCTTTCCAGAACATAACGGTCCCCCACCTTGGTCTGCTCTATCCGTATACCGTTTTTCTCTCCCATCAGGAAAAATCCAAGGTTACTCATAACCGTTGCCACAATGGTATTATCGGCAAGCTCACCCTTACTCTTCATATGATCGCCCACAATCGCCATGATCTGATCGCCGTCTACTACTTTCCCATTCTCGTCAACCGCCATCAGCCTGTCGGCGTCGCCGTCAAAAGCCAGGCCGATATCCGCGTTTTCATAGACCACCCTCGCCTTTAACTCCTCCATATGGGTGGAACCGCAGTTTGCATTGATGTTGGTGCCGTCCGGCATATTATGAATGGCTACCACATTCCCGCCCAGTTCTCTGAGCGCTTCTACGGAAGTGTAATAGGATGCCCCCTCTGCGCAATCCACTACAATCTTTAGTCCCGAAAGATCTACATTAACCGACCTGATCGAGTGGTTGATGTATTCCTCCCGCGCATCCGTACGGTACTTAATCTTCCCCACATTGGAACCGATCGGAAATTTAATGCCATTCATCTCGCTTTTAATGATCGTTTCAATTTCATCTTCCAGCGCATCCGGGAGCTTATAGCCCTCTCCGTCAAAGAACTTGATCCCGTTGAATTCCACAGGATTGTGGGAAGCGGAAATAACCACTCCGGCGTCTACCTTGTATTTCCTGGTGAGATAAGCCACCGCAGGGGTAGGTATCACGCCTACATAAACCGCATTGGCTCCCACGGAGCAAATCCCGGCCATCAATGCATTGGCCAGCATATCTCCCGAAATTCTGGTATCGCACCCTACCATAATCGTTGGCCTGTGCTTATTCTCTTTTGTAAGAACATAGGCGCCCGCCTGCCCTAACTGCATTGCAAGCAATGGTGTCAGCTCGTCATTTGCCACTCCTCTAACGCCGTCCGTACCAAATAATCTACTCATTTTCATCCTCCTCAATCTCTGAAATATGCAAGGTTACACTGACATTTCTAAGCAGCGTTATCCCTTCCGGCAAATTAAACTCAACACCCACCGTATAAAATCCCGGCTCCGGCTGCTCCATCCCCTGCTGTTGCATCCATTTTGCAATATCCACCGTGCCGCTTATTGCACTTGTCTCAAGAGCGGATACTGCCTCGGAAAGTCCGCTGAGCTCCAGTGAAATGCTTTCATCCAGGCCGGAAATGCTGGCATTGTATCCCTCCGGCAGATTTATAACTCTCACCCTCTCTTCTCTGATCGACATCGTTCTGGTCACTTCCTGCTCAATATGAACGGCTGCCGTTCTGTATGCATCTGCCGAATCCGCCAGAGATACATTATCCGGCAGATACTGACGCAAATCGATTTGTACCGAGAGATCCTCTGTCCTGTCTGTAATATCCAAAGGTATTTCTATGGAGGAAACATTTTTGATCACATTGGCTTTTCCTGTTATTGTCACTGTATTTCCGCTGACCTCTGTCTCTCCTGTCACCCGATAGCCTGCTGCGGGACTTCCGACTACGGTAAAGTTGATGGGAATCGTGGCAAGCTGTCCGATTCCTACCCTGACGTCTACCGTTTTGATATTCTGTGTGATATTGCGCGTATCCACCACATTGTCCTCTGCATCATAGAGCTTGATTTCCGCATTGGTTACAATATCACTGGTCATACCGGTTACATCCACATCCACAGCCGCCTTTGTAATTTGATCTATTACCGACTGAGGACCGGAAATTCTTACCAGGTTTTGTCCCGTAGTAATATCCCCTATCTTATATCCCGTTTCCACTTCGCCGGATACTGTCGCTTTCAGGGAAAGCGCTTTACTACGCTTATTTTCAATGTTCAGCCTTACGGTATCCAGATTGCCGTTAATGCTTACAATGTCCCTGCCGGATATATCCGTGCTCAGCTTAATGGAAATCGTATCCAGACTGCTCAACTCACTCACATCCGCTGTCGCAATAATATTCTCCGCCTTTAACTCACTGATCACGGAGCGGGGCGCCCGCACTGTCACTCTTCCAATAACATCTGTATTCTCCAGGACTTCATACACCTGGTTGGAATCTGTGATCAGCTCCGTGTTCAAAAGCTTTACAGGGATATTATAGTAGTTCTCGGAAACCGTCGGATTATTGGCGCTGTTGACTAACAGCCAGATCACTATTGCCAAAAAAACAGAGGCAAGCTTAAGCCCAATATTGTTTGTCAATCTATTTTTCACCTTTTGACCGCCCCTTCCACAAAATTCTCTTGCGGCTTTCTTCCTCCGGCTTATCCTGAATCGTTCGCAGCTTCTCCTTCAAGCTGTCGCCACTTAAGCTTCGCTCCAGTTTTCCCTCATAAGCCACGCTTATCTTTCCGGTTTCCTCCGATACAATAATTGTAAGAGAGTCCGTCACCTCCGAAATGCCTACTCCCGCCCTGTGCCTGGTTCCCAGATCCTTGCTGAGCTGCATGTTATCCGAAAGAGGGAGATAACAGGTCGCAGAAGTAATCCTGTTGCCCCGGACAATGACCGCGCCGTCGTGAAGGGGCGTATTATGTTCAAAAATGTTGATCAGGAGCTGACTGGTTACAATGCCGTCCACATCGATTCCAGTCCTCTCATATTCTGCCAGGCTTTGATTTTGTTCTACCACAATCAGGGCGCCTGTCTTTACCTTCCCCATTTCCACACACGCCTTTGTGATCTCATTGATCGTTTTATCAGAAAACCTCCCCTCGGCCACGGCCTTGCCCAGCTCAAAGGGAATAATGGAACTGAAAATATTTTTTCTTCCCAGTTCCTCAATCGCCTTCCGCAGTTCCGGCTGGAGGATTACAATAACAGCCGTTACCGCCACTCCAAACATGTTGTTTACAATCCAGATGATGGTATTCATCTCAAAATATGCCGCAATTAAAACGAATACCGCAATCACAAGGATTCCCTTGAGCAGCGACCATGCCTTTGTAGTTTTAATCCATACCAGAATATGAAAAAGCAGGAAAGATATGATTATAATTTCCACAATATCCGTCCAGCGGATACCCGACACCCGAGACAAATAAGTCTCTGCAATTTCCAGTGCACGCAACATTTTGTTGTTCCCCGTTACAAATGAATTCTATGAATTGATTCCTATTTCCTGGGTTGACCACCTGATGCCCTTTTCCGGGAAGCATTAATTTTCTTTACTGTTCTGGAAGGCGTGGCAACCGTTATCTTCGGGATCGCCTTTACATAATAATAATACTCGTCATCCTCAAACTGAACCTTCTCTGTCCGGCTATAATCCACATTGAATGCAAAAAACTGCACCACCATTGCAATCAGAACAGAAAAAATACTTCCGATAATCACCCCTCCGATGGGAACATTTGTATCGAACATCAAATCTCCCACCAGCAATACCATTACGTCCGTTAAAGCTCCCGCAATTATCGCGATTGTCCACGCATAATTGACCGACATTCTTCTGATGATATATACGACAATGATCGTAAACGCAAAGGCGGCAATCGTTAAAAACATATCCTTATTGTTAAGGAATCCGTCTATGATAAGCCGGAATCTGGCGACCATATCCTCCATTCCCATCCCCGAAAAAGACGCGGCATTATCGGCAATGTAGCCCACAAGGTAGCTCACCGTTATACCGCACCCCACGGAAACAGCACTGGCAGGCGTTCCCAAAAGGCCCATGGCAAGCGGCATGGCGTAGGGAATCTTAAAGATAAAGCACATCGGTGTCAGCAAAACCACCAGGGTGTCCCTGGGTGAAAATCTGAAATAAAGCAGGAACATTACCAGAAACAGCACCATCACAATCACCGCGCACTCTAAGGATAATGCGTATAGATGCAGTATTGTAAACAGGGCCGCTACAAAAATAATGAAATTCATCGGCATAAACGAACACATAAGCGCTACAATAAGCACAATGGAAATATCATCCAGCCTCCGCATATACCCGATCTGTCCATTAATCATCATTAATGCCGCCAAAGCCACAGTCAGCTTCATCAGCGGCTTTAAGTATATCTCATATTTACCTATAAAGTTTTTTATATATTGCTTAGCAACAAGTAAGGTTGTCATATAGTCTTCCTCATTATTTATTGTCATACATTCCTGCTAATCTTCTGAGATTACCGTGGTAATTCTTCAGATGCTTTTTCGCTTTGGCATACCGGGCCGCATAGAAAATATAGGATATTACCCCATATCCCCCCACAAAGCATAAATACAGTATGACGACATTCTTTCCAAAACCAAGCAGATCCATCTTATAAACATCCTGCATCAGTTCCTCAAAGTTGTAAAAGAGATAAACTGCAAACAAGGCAAAAAAGGAGATGGTAGCCGCTATCACTGACTTCAGAACCTGAAAACCAATATAGTCGCCTCTGAAATAGTGGACAACCGTCATATCCTTTTTGCCCTCATGGGTTTCATAAGAAGCCAGCTTCGTCATGAGAATGACCTTTTCTTCATTTATCATGTTTTGCCTCCTCAAAGCACCTTCAAAAGGTTTTCACTTTTATTTAAGGAAGCGCATCTTATCGCGTTCGTTTTTAGCCGGCTTCTGAACCGGCTCCTTGGGCTTATCCATTCCCATGGAGTGCTTGAACCCGGAGCTCAGTTCCATCTTACATTTATCGCAGAAACGCCCTGACTGAATCATAGCCCCGCAGCCTTCGCAGGGAATTCTGATCGGCGAATCGTCTGCAAACTGGAGCCTTTCCTCTCTGATCCACTGGCGGATCTGCTTTACCTCTACCTCGCAGGCTTCCGAAACCTCTGTAATGTCCGCGCCGTGATTCTCCTGAACAAATTTTTTAACTTCCTGGAATTTAGCCTCCTGACCTTCCTTACATCTGGGGCAAATCGCAGGGCCGGAAATATAATTGAATATTTTTCCACATTTTTTGCAATTACGCACATTCATATCTATACCTCCTCTAAATTCCTCTCCCAACGGCAAGTGCCATAAAGTAAATTTTTTTCACGCCTTTTTCTTTCAAAACCTGAGCCATGGAATCAATTGTAGCACCCGTTGTGTATATATCGTCTATAATAACAATCGTATTTAATTTTACATCATTTATATCAATTTTAAAAGCCCTTTTCAAATTATTTTGTCTTTCGGAATTGCTTAAACCTTTTAACGGCCTGGTCTTCTTTACTCTGCGTACGAGCGAGGCTTCCACAGGGATCCCTGAAAGCTCCGATAACCGCCGCGCAATCAGCTCTGCCTGATTATAGCCGCGCCTTCTCTTTCTGGATGGATGAATCGGAACCGGGACGAGCGCATCCGCCCGCCTGGCCCTAAGCCAGTGCAGCTTTTTCTCATACAGCTCTCTTCCATAAAAAGCCGCATACTCCATACGCCCCGCATACTTGAAGCGGAAAATGGAGTCCGACATACTGCCATAATCATACAGGGCTGTTCCCTGGATATAGGTATGCTCTGTCCTGCCGCAGTCGGCACAATACTCCTGCTCTTCCTTTTTTAGTTGCTTTCCGCATTTCATACAGCATGGTTCCTTGATATAAATCATCTTCCCTTTACAGCTGCTGCAGATCTCCTGCCCCGGCCCGTCCACGATTTCATCGCAAACCGCGCAACGCCTTGGAAACCATAAATCCAATATTTTATCTTTTAGCTTCATTCATCCCCCATTGCTGCCATTTCCTTTATCCTGTCACACAGGCTGGTATACCGTCTGTGCTGCTTTTCATTTTGAATCATCTCCCGCAGCGTTTCCCTGCTGCCCAAAATAGTCACGCATTTTTTTGCTCGGGTTACCGCCGTATAGAGCAGATTTCTGTTAAGCAGAGGCTTCGGCCCGTTCATAATCGGCAAAAGAACCGCCGGATACTCGCTTCCCTGGGATTTGTGGATTGTCACAGCGTAGGCAAGCTCAATCTCGTCCAGGCCGGAAAAGGAATATTCCGCCCTTCTGTGTTCATCATATTCCACCTCCAAAAGCGAAGAAGCCTCGTCAATCTTTGTAATAATCCCCATGTCTCCATTGAAAATACCCATTCCGCTGTCTACGGATATGCCGTATTTGCTGACGACTTCCCAGGGGATCTGGTAATTGTTTTTGATCTGCATCACCTTATCTCCCTCCCGGAACAGCCGCTCCCCCAGACGGTGCTCTTTTTTCTTACCGTCAGGAGGATTTAAATACTGCTGCAGAATTCCGTTTAAAACCTCCACTCCCAGGTTCCCTTTTCTCATAGGTGTCAGCACCTGAATATCGTAGGGTCCCGCATTTACATATGGCGGTAGTTTTTCCCTGATCAACTGAATCATATGCTTGTATATGACATTGACATCCTTCCTCTCCAGGAAAAAGAAATCCATACTTTTGTTATTCAGTTCAATCTCCTCTCCCCGGTTGATCTTGTGGGCATTGACTACAATATCGCTTTCCCCTGCCTGCCTGAAAATCCTCTTCAGGATCACCACAGGAAAGGCCCTGCTGTTGATCAGATCCTGAAGAACCTGGCCCGGCCCCACACTTGGAAGCTGATCCACATCTCCCACCATAATCAGCCTGGTTCCCACACTGACGGCGCTCAAAAGGGACTTAAAGAGATGAATATCGACCATGGACATTTCGTCAATAATAACCACGTCAGTCTCCAGAGGATTTTCTTCATTTCTCTCGAATTGCGCTCTTTTCCCTTCCTTCTGCCATGCGGAATCCTCCTCAGGCTTTACAGAGGAGCCCTCCATTGCCCCATTAATTTCCAGCAGCCTGTGGATCGTGCGCGCCTCATAGCCTGTGGCCTCCGTCATACGTTTGGCCGCCCTTCCCGTAGGCGCTGCCAGGAGAATATCCATCCCCTCCGTCTCAAAATAGCGGATAATCGTGTTAATGGTGGTGGTTTTCCCCGTCCCCGGCCCCCCGGAAAGAATCATGACCCCGGATCTCACGCTCTGCAGCACAGCCCTTTTCTGAAGGTCATCCAGTATAATCCCCTGCTCTTTTTCCAGTTCCTGCAGAAGTCTTTTTATTTTCAGCTCTTCCGTTTCTTTTTGCCCCTCCGCACCCGTATCGGAAACCATAATGTTAAGATCATGGAGCATCCTGGCACAGTTGAGCTCTGCATAATAATAGGAAGAGGCATAAATTCTTTTCTCCTCCCCTGCCTTTTTTATGACTAATTTTTTATCCATGGCAAGATTAGACAACTGAAGTGCAATCACTTCTTCCCTGAGCATCAGTAATTCCGCCGTACGCTTCATCAAAATCTCATCCGGCAAATAGGTGTGTCCTTCCCCGGCCGCCTGAAAAAGCGCATACATAATGCCGCTGCGCACCCGAAAGTCCGAGTCTGTATGAATTCCCACCTTCGCCGCAATCTCGTCCGCTTTCTTAAAACCTATTCCGTCAATATCCTCCGCAAGCTTATAGGGGTTTTCTTTCATGATCCCGTATAATTCCATACCATAACGGTTAAATATCTTTACCGCCAGTGTATTGGAAATTCCATATTTCTGCAGGAAAACATAGGCTTCCCGTACGTCCTTCTTTTCCAGCATTTGTTCGGCAATCTCTCTTGCCTTTCTCTCACTGATTCCCTTAATCTCAACCAGTCTCTCGGGCTCTTCCTCAATCACCCGGAAGCTGTCCCTGCCGAACTTTTTGACAATTCTGGCTGCCAGGGATTCTCCTACTCCTTTAATGGCTCCCGATCCGAGGTATCGCACCATGCTGGTTTCGTCATCCGGCTGCACCCGCTGCGCCTGCTCTACCTTAAGCTGCATCCCATAAAGCGGATGTTCCACAAAATTTCCTTCCAGTTCCAGCGTTTCACCGGTCTCAATCGTATGAAAGCTTCCTACGCAAACCAGTTCTTCCCCCTCTGTCACCAACGCTACGACCGCATATCCGTTTTCTTTATTCTGGTAGATAATGTGATCTACATATCCTGTGACCGTATCCAAGAAAATCCTCCTTTAATTTGCCAATATGCAAAAAGCTGCCAAACAAAACGGCAATCCGCAAGGCGGCAATCCGCTTTATTTCAGCAGCCCTTATTTGTTTATTCAATGCATCCGCAAAAAATCTATCCTGAAAAAAGCTTTACAGGTTATAGTTGCGCTTCATCTGCTCGTACATGGTCTGAGCCAGTCCCAACCCCTGGCTTTCCGTAGAAGTTGATGCCAGACTTTGAATTGCCGAGTCCTTAAAGAAATCTACAAGATTGCTATTGGGACTGCTGCTCTCATCCTTAAAGCAGTCAACCGTCTTCTGCATTTCCTTAAATACCTGCTCCAGAAAGTAAGACTCGAACTGCTTGCAGACATCCATCAGCTCCTCATCAGAGGCCTCAGAATAATCCGAATTATTTACCGTCTCTTTCAATTTACTTCCGGTTGTATTTTGCGTCTGCAAAAACCCCGTATAGAGAGAAGACATATTTCCAAGTTCCATGCTGTTTTCCTTTCTTATTTCAAGTAATCCGTCCTGTCTTCACGCCCAAAGCCCTGTCCGGCTTATCCGACTGCAGGTACTGTCCATCTGCGCATTAACGCTTCAGGTTGTTGGCAGTCTGCATCATCTCATCTGTGGTGGTAATTGCTTTGGAATTCATCTCGTATGCACGCTGTGCAACGATCAGGTTAACCATCTCATCCGCCACCTGAACATTGGAGCCTTCCAGATAATTCTGAACCATTTTGCTGCGCACAACGTTTCTATTTGTAGCTTCATTCAAGGCCTCGCCGCTGGCCGGAGAAACCTCCCACAGGCTGTCTCCCTTTCTCACCAATCCTCCGGGATTATTAAACTGATACATTCCAATCGTCATATTCAGGGACTGGGGATTATTATTGGCATCCGGATAGCAGATTGTGCCCTCGCCTGTCACTGTTATTCTGTTTGTTACATAGTTTGCCCCCAGCGTAATTGTACGTCCTGTGGAACTTAAAACCGGAAGCCCATCCTGATTGGTAAGAATCAAACCCGCATTGCCATTGGTTGCCCATGTAAAATCTCCGTTCCGGGTATAGTATGTATTTCCGTCACTTCCCTGAATCGCAAAATAGCCTTCTCCCTCAATAGCAAATGAAGTAGGGCTGTTGGAGGACAAAAGGCTCCCCTGTGTAAAAATAGAATTGATAGAAGAGTTCCTCACGCCAAGTCCCACCTGTGAGCTGGTTGGCTTGGGATCCCCGTTCGCCGTAGTCGTAGCTGTCTGCAGGGTCTGATAAAGAAGAGACTTAAACTGCGCCACCTGCGCCTTATAACCAACCGTGTTTACGTTTGCCAAATTATTTGCAATGGTATCTACATTTGTCTGCTGGGCATTCATACCCGTTGCCGCTGTCCATAAACTCCTGACCATAAACTATCTGCCTCCTTAAATCTTACCAATCTGGTTTGCCGCAATATCCAACGTACCGTCGATTGTGGTAATCATTTTCTGGTTACTTTCATAGGCGCGGGAAACCGCAATCATATTCACCATCTCCGTAACGACGGATATATTAGAGGTTTCCAATGCCCCGGAATAAACCTGGGCAGCCGCTTCCTTTTCCTGAGCTCCCTCTATGGGCTGAAAATAATTCTCCCCATAGCGCTCTAAATAATTATAATCCTCAAAGTCCGTGATCTGAAGCGTTGCCACAACATTACCGTCCTGAATGATCTGTCCGCTGGTATTGATCTCCGTTTTTAAAAGAGGATCAATCTCAATCGGCGCGCCGTTCTCATCCAAAACCGGATCCCCGTCCCTTGTCACAAGACGCCCCTCCTGGGTCAGCGTAAAATCCCCGTCTCTGGTATACTTCACCGATGTCTCTCCGGATCTGTTGGTATACTCTACCGCAAAAAAGCCTGAATCCGTCAGAGCCAGATCATAGGTGTTGCCTGTGGTCTTGATCGGCCCCTGGGAAAAATCCGTATAGCCTTCCCCGATTTTAACCCCCGGATGGTTCATTCCCATCTTTCTGGAAAGACGGTATCCTTCCGAAGTGTCTTTGATTTTGTAGGCCAGAATGGAATCGAAGGACTGGCTGGTAGCCCCTTCCTTTTTAAACCCGTTAGTATCCGCATTCGCCAGATTATTGGTGAGCACATCCATTCTCTTCTGCTCGTTGATCATGCCTGTATAGGCCGTATACAATCCTTTAACCATATTAATATCACCTTTATCCTGCTTTATTGAATAGGAATGTCCCTATCAGTCTTCTCTGTATCCGGCAAGAAACTCCACAAATTTACCGGTTCCCACAGCTACCGCCGTCATCGGATCCTCGGCGGTCATGGTATTGATCCCTGTCTTCTCGGAGATCAGGTTCTCCAATCCCCTTAAAAGGCTTCCGCCTCCTGTCAGCACAATCCCTCTGTCAGCAATATCAGCCGCTAATTCCGGCGGCGTCTTCTCCAGAACGCTGTGAATCGTCTCTATGATCTGAGCCGTCGCCTCCTTGAGAGCCTCCTCCGTCTCCTCGGAGGATACCTTTACCGTCTTGGGAAGTCCCGTTACAAGATTACGTCCTCTTACGTCCATATAGTCCACTTCCGGACGCTTAAACGCAGAACCAATCTTGATCTTGATATCCTCAGCAGTTCTCTCGCCAATCAAAAGATTATGCTTCTTGCGCATATAACGCACAAGAGCCTCATCAAAATCATCCCCCGCAATCTTAATGGAAGCGCTGACCACGGTTCCACCTAAGGAAATCACTGCAATATCGGATGTACCTCCTCCGATGTCCACGATCATATTCCCGCAGGGTTTGGAAATATCAATACCTGCCCCGATCGCAGCGGCAATCGGCTCCTCTATAATCGAAACCTCTCTGGCGCCCGACTGAAGGGTTGCATCCTCCACCGCTTTCTTCTCTACCTCCGTCACACCGCTCGGTACGCAAACGGCAATCCGCGGCTTGCGGAACGTTTTCTTTCCAAGCGCCTTCTGGATGAAATATTTCATCATCTGCTCTGTCACCTTGTAATCGGATATTACACCCTGGCGCAGAGGACGGACAGCCACAATATTCCCGGGAGTACGTCCAAGCATCAGCCTGGCATCTTCCCCTATTGCTTTTATTTTATTTGTGTCTCTATCAAAAGCTACAACCGAGGGCTCCTTGAGGACGACACCTCTGCCTCTGATGTATACTAAAATGCTGGCGGTTCCCAAATCAATTCCAATGTCTGTGTACTGCATCTGCCTTGTGCCCCTTTCTTCGACTAACAATCTGATTGTATCTTCTATATTAAATTTATAATTCTCCTACTAAGACGCATATAGGAATTATTATAACCCATAGAAATACATTTTCAAAGGGGTTTAACAAAAAATTTATAAAAATGGACGCAACATTAAAAACGGTTCCTTCCGTTTCGTGCTGCATCCATGCTGTAATTATTTATCGGTATTTTTCTATATTTCCTTTATACTTCTCCAACATTTTTTTGATATACCGCCCGGTATGGGAAACCGCATTCTCTGATACCTCCTCGGGAGTCCCCATGGCAACCACTTCTCCGCCCCGGTCGCCGCCGTCCGGCCCTAAGTCAATAATATAGTCTGCCGTTTTGATCACATCCAGATTATGCTCGATCACCACCACCGTATTCCCGCCGTCGGCAAGTCTGTGCAGGATCTCCACCAATTTATGGACATCCGCAAAGTGAAGGCCTGTGGTCGGTTCATCCAGGATATATATGGTATTTCCCGTGCTTCTTCTGCTCAGTTCCGCCGCCAGCTTGATCCTCTGAGCCTCCCCGCCGGACAAGGTAGTGGAGGGCTGTCCTAATTTCACATAGGATAGTCCCACGTCATTTAACGTTTCTATTTTACGCCGGATGGAGGGTACATTCTCAAAAAATCCTACCGCTTCCTCCACCGTCATGTCCAGCACGTCGTAAATATTCTTTCCTTTATATTTAACATCCAGGGTTTCCCTGTTATAACGCTTCCCTCCGCAGACCTCGCAGGGAACATACACATCCGGCAGAAAATGCATCTCTATCTTAAGGATTCCGTCTCCCCCACAGGCCTCGCAGCGCCCGCCCTTTACATTAAAGCTGAAACGTCCTTTCTTATACCCTCTGGCCTTGGCATCCGGGGTTCCCGCAAACAAATCCCGGATCATGTCAAATACCCCGGTATAAGTGGCCGGGTTAGAGCGCGGCGTCCTCCCTATGGGAGACTGGTCAATGGCAATGACCTTGTCCAGCTTCTTGATGCCCCCTATATTTTTGTGCTTTCCCGGAATGGTTCTGGCACGGTTTAAATCCCTTGCCAGCCGTTTATATAAAATTTCGTTCACTAAAGAGCTTTTTCCGGAACCGGAAACTCCCGTGACGCAGGTCATCACCCCTATAGGGATATTGACTGAAATATTTTTCAGGTTGTTTTCCCTGGCCCCGGTAATGCTCAGCCATCCCTTGGGGCCGCGTCTTACCTCCGGTACCGGTATCTGTTTTCTTCCGCTTAAATATTGCCCCGTAGCAGACTCTGGGATTTCCATAATCTCCCGGGCCGTTCCCTGGGCTACCACTTCCCCTCCGTGGGAACCTGCTCCCGGGCCAATGTCCACAATGTGGTCCGCCTCCAGCATGGTGTCCTCATCGTGCTCCACCACGATCAGCGTATTGCCCAGATCACGAAGGTTTTTCAGGGTATTCAGAAGCTTGTCATTGTCCTTTTGATGAAGCCCGATGCTTGGCTCGTCCAGAATATAGCACACGCCCACCAGGCCGGAACCGATCTGGGTAGCCAGACGGATACGCTGGGCCTCTCCGCCGGATAATGTCCCTGTAGCCCTGGAAAGAGAAAGGTATTCCAGCCCTACGTCAATCAGGAAACCTACTCTTGCATTGATCTCCTTAATTACCTGGTTTCCTATTAAAAGCTGCTGACTGGAAAGCTTCATTTCTTTGATAAAGCTATAAAGGTCACGAATGGACATTGCTGTGATCTCATAAATATTTTTGTCGCACACCGTGACTGCCAGAGATTCTTTTTTGAGACGCATCCCGCCGCACTCTTTACAGGGCGTGATCCGCATAAAAGTCTCATATTCCTGCTTAATGACTTCGGAGGAGGTCTCTCTGTACTTCCGCTCCATGTTTCTGACCAGTCCCTCGAAAGCCACCGGGTAAACCCCTTCTCCCCGCTGTCCTTTGTAGTGAACCTTTACTTCTCTGCCATCGGTTCCATGAATCAATATCCGATAAATCTCCTCCGGCAAAGCTTCCACAGGCGTATCGAGGTTAAAATGATATTCCTTTGCAAGCGCCACCAGAATGGCGTTGGTGAAACTTCCCGAATCCGTACAGGACTGCCACCCCATCACCTGGATTGCCCCTTCGCTGATGCTTAATGTTTTATCCGGAATCATCAGATCCGGGTCAAATTCCATCTTGTAGCCAAGCCCGTAGCACACCGGGCAGGCCCCATAGGGGTTATTAAAGGAAAAGCTTCTGGGTTCAATCTCACTGATGCTGATCCCGCAGTCAGGGCATGCAAAGCTCTGACTGAAATTCAGAGTTTCCCCTCCGATCACATCCACCATGAGAAGCCCGTCCGCCAAAGCCAGGACGCTTTCAATAGAATCGGTAAGTCTTCTCTCTA
Source organism: uncultured Lachnospiraceae bacterium (assembly GCA_910579425.1). Taxonomy (GTDB): domain Bacteria; phylum Bacillota; class Clostridia; order Lachnospirales; family Lachnospiraceae; genus Suilimivivens. Next base: position 38,797 of record CAJTVL010000032.1, read on the forward strand.
TTCCCTCTTTAATTACCAGCCGGTCAACCACAATTTCGACGGTATGCTTGATATTTTTGTCCAGCTTGATTTCTTCCGTCAACTCATACAGATTTCCGTCCACGCGCACACGGACATACCCGCTTCTTTTGGCGCGGTCAAGCACCTTTGCATGTTCTCCCTTCCTTCCCCGCACCACCGGGGCAAGCAACTGTATTCTGGTTCCCTGCTCCAGCTCCATCAACTGGTCTACCATCTGATCTACGCTTTGCTTGCGTATCTCCCTGCCGCAGCCAGGACAATGGGGGATGCCCACCCTGGCATACAAAAGTCTGAAATAATCATAAATTTCTGTTACCGTTCCCACGGTAGACCGGGGATTTCTGTTGGTGGATTTCTGGTCGATAGAGATTGCCGGAGAAAGTCCTTCTATTTTATATACATTCGGCTTTTCCATCTGTCCCAAAAACTGTCTGGCGTAGGAGGAAAGAGATTCCATATATCTTCTCTGCCCCTCCGCATAAATGGTATCAAAAGCCAGCGAGGATTTACCCGAACCCGACAGTCCCGTGAGAACCACAAGCTCATTTCTCGGAATATCTACATCCAGGTTTTTCAGGTTATGTTCGTTGGCTCCCCGTATTTTGATATATTCTCTTGGCCGCATACGTGGAACATCTATATGCTGATCTGACAATTTCATGGAAATACCCTGCCTTTCGTACTCCTTACTTTTTCTTTCTGTCATCATCTTCTAACTCTTTTAGCTTTACTTTCAGCTCTACCATTTTATCACGCAGCTCTGCCGCCGCTTCGAAATTCAGATCCGCCGCCGCTTTTTTCATCTGCTTTTCCACTCCTGCAATCAGCTTCTCCAATTCCTTGCGGTTCATGGACTCCGGATCCTTTTCAAAGCGCAGCTCTTCCTTGGCAATCACTTTGGAAATACTGATCAAATCACGAACCGCCTTTTTAATTGACTGAGGCGTGATATGGTGCTCCTCATTATATTTTTCCTGAATGCTGCGGCGTCTATTCGTCTCATCGATGGCCGACTGCATGGAATCCGTAATCTGATCCGCATACATGATCACGTGGCCCTCCACGTTCCGGGCAGCCCGCCCAATGGTCTGGATCAATGACGTCTCAGAACGCAGAAAGCCTTCCTTATCCGCATCGAGAATCGCGATCAGCGAGATCTCAGGAATGTCCAGCCCTTCTCTCAGAAGGTTAATTCCCACCAGCACGTCGAAAACATCCAGACGCATATCCCTGATGATCTCCGCTCTTTCCAGCGTATCAATATCGGAGTGGAGGTATTTCACCCGTATCCCCACATCATTCATATAGTCCGTAAGATCCTCCGCCATCCTCTTCGTCAGAGTCGTCACCAGAACCTTATTATGCCTCTCCGTTTCCTTGTTTATCTCTGCAATCAGATCATCTATCTGCCCCTCCACCGGACGCACAAAAATCTCCGGATCCAAAAGCCCGGTAGGGCGGATGATCTGTTCCGTGCGGAAAAGCTCATGCTCCTGTTCATAGGCAGAGGGTGTAGCCGAAACGAACAGCATCTGGTCAATATGCTGCTCAAACTCCCCAAAACGTAAAGGACGGTTATCCAGCGCAGAAGGCAGCCGAAAGCCGTAGTCCACCAACGTAGTCTTCCGGGAACGGTCCCCGTTATACATGGCTCCGATCTGCGGTATCGTCATATGGGATTCATCCACAATGATCAGGAAATCGTCGCCAAAGAAATCCATCAGAGTGTAGGGCATGGCACCCTCCTGAAGTCCGGACAAATGCCTGGAATAATTCTCTATTCCGGAACAAAAGCCTGTCTCCCGCAGCATTTCTATATCAAAGTTGGTTCTCTCGGAAATCCGCTGTGCCTCTAAGAGCTTGTCCTCCCCTTTAAAGAAGCGGACTCTCTCCTCCAGTTCCGCCTCAATGTCCCTGCAGGCCTCGTTGATCTTCTCCTGCTGGACAACATAGTGGGAGGCGGGATAGATCATGATATGCTCAAGCAATGCATGTACCTGTCCCGAAAGCGGGTCTGTCTGGGCAATCCGGTCAATCTCATCACCAAAAAACTCTATTCTGATGAGATAATCGCCCCCCTGGGCAGGATAAACCTCCACCACATCTCCCCTCACCCGAAAGCATCCCCGGCCCAGATCCATGTCGTTTCTGTCATATTGTATGTCGATCAGCTCCCGAATCACCTGATCCCGGTCCTTGACCATCCCCGGACGCAGGGACACGCTCATTCCCTGGAATTCCTCCGGACTTCCCAAACCGTAAATACAGGATACGCTGGCAACCACAATCACGTCCCTTCTCTCGGACAGGGAGGCCGTGGCAGACAGACGCAGTTTGTCTATCTCATCATTCACAGAGGAATCCTTGGCAATGTAGGTATCGGAAGAGGGAACGTAGGCTTCCGGCTGATAATAATCGTAGTAGGACACAAAATACTCCACCGCATTCTCAGGGAAGAACTCCTTGAACTCCCCGTACAATTGTCCAGCGAGGGTCTTATTGTGCGCTATTACTAAAGTGGGCTTGTTCAGGGCGGCGATCACGTTGGCCATGGTGAAGGTCTTGCCAGAACCGGTGACGCCAAGTAAGGTCTGGAACTGGTTGCCTTCCCGGAAGCCTTTGACCAGGGCTTCTATGGCTGCGGGCTGGTCGCCGGTGGGCTTGAATTCGCTGTGGAGTTTGAAGGATTTTTGTTCAATTTGCACAATTCTCACCTCCGTAATTCATATTAAAAAAGTTCGACTATTAGGCAGAAATTCGTCGAGGCACATTCTCCTCTTTTTAAAAAATGGCCTCACGACGAATTTTGTTCACCAAAATGGTTTTTCACGGATTGATTAACCGTAATAAAACTAGTGCGAACTTGATAACACCAAATACACAAAGAAACATCAAACCAAGGTTTCTGGTATCAGTACAAAAGCAGTTTTGATTATAGCATACCAGATTAAATTTGTACAGCACTTTTCAGAACATTTGTTCTTATTTTAATTAAACAATTTTGGGATTAGTTCTCATATGATTCTAATCCAAACCTGTCTCAGATAAAAATGGGCCTACACCAATGACTGTATCCAGTACATTAGCCCCCATATTCTTTTGGGTATCTTTTTTCGTTACTACATCCTCCATATAGGACAGCAGTTCCGGAACCTCCTTAGGGATGATATTTGAATTATCGCCATATACACCTAATGTGATTAACTCTTTTGCGTGTCCCATAAGCTTGGATACTGCTTTGGGATTAAAATCGCTTTTCAGGAGCAATGTACAGAAAGTGCTTCTCAGATCATGCCACCTTATATTCGGCAGTCCAGTATTTTTCAGAAGTTCTTTATAATGTTTCCAATGGAAATCTTTACTGCGAGGCTTTCCATAATTAGATCAACAGATATAATCCAGATCGAGAAACTGTGATTCTCTGCGGCTTCTGTTTCTTTCATATATCTTTCGTTCCTCCAGTATCGCCTCAAATACATAATCCGGAATAGGGAGTTCTCTTTTACTGGATGAGGTTTTAAGTGGCAGCTCTTTCTTTTCTTTTGACCTGTCATTTGCAGCATTCGGAGTTCTGTTTAACTCTTTTCCCAATTGACGTTCCACTAATAAGGTTCGGTTGATATAGTCAATATCCGAATATTTCAGTCCATTGATCTCCTGACGCCGTAAGCCCATAAGTACATTAAACAATATCTGCATATGGATAGGTGTTTCCCTGCTTGCCTCCAACAGGATCTGCATCTGCTCCATAGTCAGAGTTTTTTGAGTATCTATACTTCTGGTATGGTAAGCTCTCCCCTCCGTCCTCTTTGGCAAGTCAATCCCCTCCGCCAAGTTCACGGGAATCAGTTTGTGCTCCACTGCACTGCATTTTCTAATCAGAATTGTTCATAAGGTTTGAAATTACACGATAATTTGAATAAGCCTATCCGCGGTCTGGTGGCGGGCAGACCATTACCAATAGACACAAAGGGATTGTTTTAGACAGAACTGTCAGGCAATTGTAAATAGTCGGAAACAATTCCGGCTATTTACCCTGTATTGAAATATGCAGTAAAATATAGTATGATATAAAATATATTTTCAGCGGAGTTTAATTATGAAAAAGAAATTATGCAGTATCATTTGCTTATGCAGCCTTGTTTCAATTATGTTGTGTGCATGTGGAAGGAAAGAACAGGGAAATCCCATTAGATTACCAGCCAGAGAGGATATTGTATCTATCGGTGTTTCTGATGGTGATAAATATGCTATGTCACCTGACACAGAGGCTGAATCTACGGAGTTTATTGATGAATTTTTATCTATGCTAATGGATATGGAAACAACCGGTCAGCAGTCGATCAATGATGTACCGGTCAACAAAGATTCTATTACGATCAATATAAATTGTGATGGAGTGGCAGGAACTACTCTTTTTTACTACATAGATAACGGAACTGAATATGTAGAACAGCCATATCAGGGAATTTATAAACCGGCACCTGCTTTAGGCAATTGCATAATGGAGATGCTTTCTTCAGCAGACAATACACTGGTGGAGATAACATTTCAGGCATCAGTAATTGAGAAAAACAAAGATTCAATAATAGTAAAACCGGTAGAGGGATCTTTGGAACTTGATTCAGCAGATGAGTTTTACCTGTCAAACAGGGATAACCTTGAATTACAAATTGGCGATATAGTAGAAATTAGTTATAACGGAGAAATAATGGAATCTTATCCTGCACAATTAGGTGAGGTCTATAAAATTACGGTAATAGAACAAGCGGGCGCTGATGCAATGTATGACAGAATCCCTATGGTAAGAGTGAATGGTAAATTATATTATGATACAGGGAGAGAAAGCATCATGGATGCACGCTGTGGTACCATGGATGGAGAAATAACGTCAACTGTCGATGGAACTGAAATTCCAACAGAAGATGATCAATCTAATTTTGGAAGTGGATTTGGCTATCAGTATGGAGCAGACGATACAATAGAGGTTTATATGAATGAAAAGTGGTTTATCTTTGAATACAGAGAAGAATCTGAATGAGAAAATAAACGATAGATAAGTCAGATTAAAAAGGCTGTCCAATCAAAAGGATAGCTTTTTTTCAATTCTCAGCCCCAATTTTTACTCAATATGCAGTAGACAAAACTCAAAATACAGTTGCTTAAATTGCGCAAAAAATTTAGAAATGTATGAATATACATCAAAATTTGGAAAACAAACAGTGGGAACACTTTTCCGAAAAGGGAGTTCTTTAACAGCATATCTATCTCTTCCATCTCCATCCGCACCCTGATCCCGTCCTCCATTCCAAGGCGGTATGCCACCGCGCCATATACCGCACCAGTATGGTTATTTGCTGTTATCGCCTGATCAATAACTTTTTCCTGCTCTGCTGTAAGGCCCAAATCATCTAGCATAGAAAAGGCTTCCTTTTGCTGCGCCAATGCTTCCTGATAATCTTTATTCTTTCTCAGGACTTCATCCAAATCGTCATCCTTCCTGTGTGCAGCTATAATTTCCAGCAATCCATTTTTGTCCATATACTTCACCTCTCATCATTTGCATCCTCCTGCAGATTCCTATAAAGGGTAGACTTCCTGATACCTGTCAGTTCCTCAATCTCTTTAATCGAATACTGCCCTGTCCGATACAATTTAACAGCTTTCTTAATAATATCAGTATCTGTTTTCGGTCTCCCTCCCATCCTTCCCCTGGCTCTGGCCGCCCGTAATCCCTCTCGGGTTCTGTCGGCTATCGTATCTCTTTCAAACTGTGCAATAGCGCTCATCAGGGTAAACAGAAGTTTTCCAGCAGGGGTGCCGGTATCAATATTTTCTTTTAAGGAAACCAGATGCACCCCTTTCTTTTGGAATAATTCTGTCAGCTCGATCAGGTCTTTTGTACTTCTGCCAAGACGCGACAGGGATTCAATGACAACCGTATCCCCCTCCGTCATCCTGTCAATCAGCTTAGCCAGTTCCGGGCGGTCTTTTCTTGTACCAGTCATCTTCTCATTATAGATGATATCAGCGCCATATTCCTTAAGGGCATCAAGCTGTCTGTCAAGATTCTGTGCCTCCGTGCTTACACGTGCATATCCCAAAATATAGTTTTCATGATGTATTCCTTCCTATTTAAACGTATCAATAATGTATGAGATATGGAACTTTGATTTTGAAACGGGTTCTGGGACAAAATTTCTTGCAATACGCCCGTTTTCATGACATATTTTTACAACCTAAAATCAGTTCCAAAAACGTTCGTTTTTAAGATGCATTCTTTCACATACATTTTCAATAATTGCATCACGTAAAAAGCAGGAAACCTTATATAATAAGATTTCCTGCCTCTAAAATCTGCTATTGCTTTACCTTATCTGCAAAATCTGTAATTCACCTGCCAGTTCTCCAACTTCCTCAATTGCAAGTCCAGAGCCGACAAAATATCATCATACGAAAACTTCTTCATTTGTAAAAGTCTTTTTGCTGTATCAATTTTTTCACCATACCGTGCTTCCTGTTGTGCATCATGCCTCTCACTTTCGACATAGGAACGCATGATTTTTTCTTCATCATATAATACCATCATGAATATCCACCACCTTGCTTCAACAGTATTACAAACTCACCCGGATCAATTACTTTTACTCTCGAACTTTTACAAACCTTTTCGGATAATTAGGTAGGTGAATCCCCCACGCCATGTTTTGAAAG